>JAZDLY010000115.1:0-8826 GCA_043801485.1 Candidatus Omnitrophota bacterium
CAAGAGCTTTGATATGTTTACCGACTACGAGCACCGCGGCCGTGTCTTCAAGGAGCTCGTTCACCAATTGAAGTGAACACAACAATGTCTATCTTGGTTTCGTTCGTCGCGCGAAGGCCAAAATTCTACGGCCAACGACGAGATCATCCTCGTCCCCCGGGCCCCCATTGGGGAACCCTCCCGTGGTTCCCCCGTCACGCCTTACGGCGTGCCGGTTCCCCCTCCGCTACGGGGGTCTACGGATGACCATCGTCACTGTCCTTAGCAAAACGATTTTCAATAAATTTAGTCCTGCAGGCAACGGGTGACCCGGAGGCGGGGACCCTATTTTCCGAACACATGAGGAAAATGGGGTGCCGCAGGGGCAGGACCCGTTGCCAGCAGAAGTCTGAAGTGATAGGAATTACTCTGTATGAAAAGATTGTTGGATGGAGTAAAATGAGGAGCACGAGGATCGCGATTTTTGTGACGATGTTGATTTTGATTGCCATCGGCATCGTCATGATCTACAGCGCCAGCTCTATTCCCATGTGGCAGAGGACAGGAGAGAGCGCGGGGCTCCTGAAAAAACAGTTGTTTTTTGTGGCCCTTGGGTTTTTTGCCATGTTTGTCAGCATGGCCATTGATTACCAAAAATTGAGCCGTTACGCCAAGCCCTTGCTTGTTGTGGCGGTTTGTCCTTTGATTGTGTTGTTTGTGCCGGGAATTTCGCGCGAAGTAGGCGGGGCCAAGCGTTGGCTGCATGTTTTGGGATTCAACTTTCAGCCTTCGGAATTTGTCAAGATCGCCCTTGTCATTTACATGGCGGATTTTATCAACCGAAAGTCCGGCGTTCTGCGGGATTTTTGGAGGGGGTTCGCCCCGCCCATGGCGGTCTTGGGCGCGGTGACACTCTTGGTTTTGATGCAGCCGGACCTGGGCACAGCCATTTCTTTTGTGGTCTTGGTGTTTGTGATGCTTTTTGTCTTTGGCGTCAGGCTGTCGCATCTTTTGTTGAGCATCTTAGCAAGCTTGCCCTTGCTGTATCTTCTTGTGTTCAGCGTGCCTTATCGACGGGCTAGGATTCTGTCGTTTTTGAACCCCTGGCTTGATCCCAAAGGTACGGGTTTTCAGATTATTCAGTCCCAAATCGCGCTGGGCTCCGGTGGATTCTGGGGCGTGGGTCTGGGGCAAGGCAAGCAAAAACTTTTTTACCTTCCGGCTGCGCACACAGATTTTATTTTTTCCATCATCGGCGAGGAATTGGGTTTTCTGGGCACAAGCTTCGTGATCCTGCTTTTTATTTTTTTTATCTGGAAGATGGCCCAGGTCGTTCATCGCGTGAGCGATCCTTTTGGAAAGTTGATTTGTCTCGGGGTCCTGACGCTCATCGCCTTTTCGGCGGCCGTCAATATCGGTGTTTCCATAGGGGCCTTGCCGACCAAGGGGTTGCCGTTGCCGTTCATCAGCTATGGAGGATCATCGCTCATTTTCCACATGATGGCCGTTGGGCTGCTCCTTAATGTTTCCAAAACAGAAGAAGCGGCTTTATGAAAACCAAAAAAAAGATTATGGTCGTCGCCGGAGGTAGCGGCGGCCATATTTTTCCGGCAGTGGCCTTTTGCCAGGGCATCCAAGAGCGTTACGATGGGGTCGCCGAGTGTGTTTTGGTGACCAACACGGGTCCAAAAAACAAGGCCGCGGACAAATTTCTCCCTGGCGCGCTGGCGTCCTTTGATCTAAGGGCTTCCAAAAGCCCGGCAGGGATATGGGGCCTGGCGATAAGGAGTCTATATTCTTTTTTTCGATTTTCTCCCGATGTTGTCGTTGGATTCGGTGGTTTTTGCACGGTCCCTCTGGTTCTTTTGGGAAGACTCTGCGGCCGCAGGGTCTTTATCCACGAGCAGAATGTCCTGCCCGGTCGTGCCAACAGGTTTTTAAGCGCCTTTGTTCATAAGATTTTTATTACTTTTCCCGACACGCAGGCTTATGTCAAGCGTCATATGGCCAAAGTTCAGCTTGTGTCTTTTCCCTTGAGGCGTTCTATAGAGAGAACCGACAAAGCCGAGGCGCTGCATTTTTTTGGTCTGAACGAAAATTATTTCACCGTATTGGTGGTGGGGGGTAGCCAGGGGGCGCGTGTCTTGAATAAAAAATTCTTGGAGGCGTTGCGGCAGAATCAACATGCGGATCGTTTTCAGGTGATTCACCTCTGTGGATCAGCAGACGAAGAAATGCTCACCAACGCCTACCGAGAGGCCGGCATCCGCAGCAAAGTCATTGCTTTCTTGGAACAGATGCATTATGCTTATTCTGCGGCGGATCTGGTCGTCGGCCGCGCCGGCGCGGGTGCTGTCATGGAAATCATGCGGCTGGGTCTTGCGGCACTCCTGGTTCCCTATCCCCACGCAGGGGGCCATCAGAGAGAGAATGCCAAATTTCTGGCCCAAAAGGGGGCGGCGTTGTTCGTCGAAGAAGACAAGCTGGCGCCGGGTTTGATCAACGGTCTCTTGGATATTTTTATCGATGACCAAATGCGCCGAACAACCATGTCGCGTCTGGCTGTTTCACTTTTCCAGGCTATGGGCAAGACAACCTTGAGCGAGGCGGTGATGTCATGAAAAAGATCTTCTGGGTATTTTTCCTGTTGGCCTGCTTTGTGGGTTCGATTCGCCAGGCTCAGGCCTTTGGGGATAAGGAAAATTTTATTGAAAAAAAAGGCACTCATTTTATCGTCTATTACACCAAGGATGTTCCGGAAGATTTTGTCAATAGCATCATCGATTATGCCGAGCGTTACTACGACGATCTGACGGACAAATTGGGTTTCCGAAGATTTGATTACTGGACGTGGGATAACCGCGCCAAAATCTATATTTATCCGGACCAGGAAACCTTTGTGGCTCAAACCAAGCAGCCCGCGTGGTCCGGGGGAGCGGCGATTTATGAATTGAAGTCCATCTGGACCTATCCGCGCGCCGTAGGATTTTTTGATTCTTTGCTGCCCCACGAGATAGGCCACATCGTATTTCGGGAAGTCATTGGCGGAAAGCCCGTGCCGCTGTGGCTGGAAGAAGGCGTTGCCCAATACTTAGAGCAGGGTAAAAGGTTTGGTGCGGAAAAAATTGTTATCAAGTCCATCGAGGAGGGAACGTTTATTCCTTTTTCCAGATTGATGAGGATCGGCCCGGACGAATTAAGGCAGCGCACCGATGTCGAGCTTTTTTACGCGGAGTCCGTCCATATTGTCGGTTACCTGATCGAGAAATTCGGTTCGCGCTCCTTCAACGAATTTTGCCGCAAGATTAGAGACGGCAGGTCCATGGACAATGCGCTCAGCTACGCCTATTTTGATATCCGTAATCTCTCTCAGCTCGCCGAGCTCTGGGAAGGGAATCTTCGGGGCAAGGCCAAAGCCAAGGGCAAGACGTTCTTATGAAACGACATATCCATTTTATCGGAATCGGCGGGATCGGTGTCAGCGGCCTGGCCCAGTTGGCCCTCAAGAAAGGCGAGTTGGTTTCTGGCTCGGATGCCAAGGCTTCTGCTTTGACCCAAAGACTCGCGGATCTGGGCATTCGGGTTTATATTGGTCATCGCGCGGATCAGGTCCAAGGATCAGACCTGGTGGTGCATTCTTCCGCCATCCGGCCGGACAACCCGGAATTAAAAGCCGCCCTGGAAGAGGGGATTTCGGTGAAAAGACGCGCCGAATTCTTGAGCGAACTCATGGCGGACAAAACCGTTATCACCGTTACGGGCGCACACGGCAAAACCACTACGTCGTCCTTGGCTGCCAAACTGTTGATTTCTGCCGGCCTGCATCCTACGGTCGCCATCGGAGGTATTCTGCGCGAAGATGGCGATAACGCCAAATGGGGAGAGAGCCTTTATTTCGTGGCCGAGGCCGATGAAAGCGACGGAAGCTTTTTGTGTTACCACCCGACGTATTCGATCATCACGAATATAGACGAAGAACACCTGGATTTCTATGGGACGTATGCGCGGCTGACCGGGGCATTCGGAGTTTTTATCAGTCAGACAAAATCACAGGGCTGCGTTTTTTACAATCGTGAAGACCAAACCCTATCGCGCCTTGTTCTCAACGCTGCGGTGCGCGGGGTGAGTTTCGGATTTTCACCGGCCGCCGATTTCTATGCGAGCCAGATTCGGGCCGGCCAGGGAATTTTGTCGTTTGTCTGTTTTAAAAAAGAAACACGCTTGGGTGAGTTGGTGCTTTCGCTGACCGGTCGGCATCATGTCCTCAATGCCTTGGCAGTTGTGGCATTGGGTCTGGAACTGGGGATCCCTTTTGAGAAAATCCGCCGGGCTTTAGAAGAATTTCAGGGCGTTGAGCGTCGCTTCCAGGTTAAGCACGCCGACCAAGATATATTGCTGGTGGATGACTACGCTCATCATCCGACAGAGATCCGTGTTACCATCGAAGCGGCCAAGGCTTGTCCTTGCAGGCGCGTTGTGACCGTTTTTCAGCCGCATCGCTACACCAGGACTCAGATGCTTATGGATCAATTTGCGGAAAGTTTCCGGCAAAGCGATTATGTCATCGTGACAGATATCTATGCGGCAGGCGAGGAGCCTATTGAGGGCGTAACGGCGCAGGGGCTCACCGAGCGCATCCGGCAAAAAGTTACAAGACCCGTGGAATATATCAAAAAAGAAGATATCTTAGACCACCTCAAAAAATCCGTGCTCAAAAATGACTGCGTTTTGTTCTTGGGCGCCGGAGATATCACCAAAATCAGCGATGAGTTTGCCAAAAGGCTCAAGCCCGAAGCTTAATCCCCTTGCCAGAATTCCACGGGCTATGCCCGTGGATGAACGGCGGATGGGGACGTCGCCCCGCGAGGGGCGAACAAAAAGGACCCATGGGCTCGGCCCGTGGGGCTCCAGAAAAGACGTGTCCCTGGCAAGGCATACCAGTTTTCGCATCGGCGGAACAGCTGGAGTGTGGTATGAGCCCAAAGATCAGGAGGAGCTGGCTTGGTTTTTGAAAGGTATGCGCCGCCCGGCCAGTTTTTTTGTGGTCGGTGCTGGCAGCAACCTCTTGGTTAAAGATGGCCCCATCCGAAAAACCTTCATCCACTTGGATAGCCCCGCTTTTAAAAAAATCAGTGTGTGCGGTACTCGGGTGGAGGCGGGCGCAGGTGTTCTTTTGAGTCGCCTGGTGTCCGAGCTTAAAAAAAAAGATCTGTGTGGTCATGAGTTTCTGGCTGGAATCCCGGGGACCGTCGGGGGTGCGATCGTGACCAACGCCGGCGTCAGGGCGCGAGAAATGAAAGATCTCATTGAAGAAGTCCAGGTGGTGGATGGCCGTGGGCGCAGGTTTTGGATCCCCAAGGCGAGACTTAAGTTTTCTTATCGGTCTTCGAATTTGAAGCCTTACATTGTTGTCGGCTGCCGCTTGAGGCTCAAGAGAGGGGATCACAGGAACGTGCAAGCGAACATCCGCCACATCTTGCGCGATCGTTTTGCCAGACAAGACCGGCAGTATCCGAGTGCCGGCAGTTTTTTCAAAAATCCAAGTCCGGACTTGGCCGCCGGGTGGCTGATTGATTGTTGTGGATTGAAAGGAAAGCGCGTCGGAGGCGCTCAGGTGAGCGTCAAGCACGCCAATTTTATCGTCAACATTGGCCGCGCCAAGAGCACGGATGTTCTGAAACTCATGGAAATCGTTCAGCGAAAAGTGTATAATCGTTTTAAAATTAAATTGAAGCCGGAGGTTGAAATTGTCGGTTGATGGCAAACGCATCGGTGTTTTGATGGGTGGCTGTTCCAGTGAGCGGGAGATTTCGCTTGTGTCCGGGCGCGCTGTTTCGCAGGCGCTCAGGTCAGCGGGCAAAACGGTAGTTCCCTTAGAGCTCCTTTGCGAGACCGAAGAAGAGATTTTGCGCCTGGTTCGGGAGCATATGGTTGACATCGTTTTTGTCGCGATGCACGGAGGCTTCGGAGAAGACGGCAGGCTTCAGCGCATTTTAGAAAAGGCCTGCATCCCTTTCACAGGGCCGCAGTCAGAGCCCAGTCGTCTGGCCATGGATAAAATTGCGTCCAGGTGGATGTTCCGGCAGGCAGGGCTTCATATTCCCAAAGCCCGTGTTGTCCGCGGCAGGCTGTATTTCTGGTCTATTTTAGGGCTGCGCTATCCTTTGGTCGTTAAGCCCTCGAACCAGGGCTCGAGCATCGGTATTTCTTTCGTGGATTCGTCTGCCGGACTCAAGAAAGCCGTGGAAACAGCGTTGCGTTTTAGCCCGTCGGTTTTAGTCGAAGAATATATCAAGGGTCGGGAGATTACGGTTTCGGTGCTCGACGGCAAGGCCCTGCCCGTTGTTGAGATTGTGCCCAAAAAACAATTTTTTGATTATCAGGCTAAATACGAACAGGGTTTTACAGAATATGTGGTGCCGGCCCGGCTGGATGAGGCGGTTCTCAAGCAGGCCCAGCAGGACGCGGTCACGGCGTATTGGACTTTGGGATGCCGTCATTTGAGCCGAGCGGATATGATTATTTCCAACGACAATGTTCCGATTCTTCTGGAGGTCAACACGATCCCCGGGTTTACAGAACGCAGCCTTTTTCCTAAAGCCGCCCAGGCCGCGGGGATCAGTTTTGACCGGTTGTGTTTGAAATTGGTGGAGTTGGCTAATGGCCAGAAATAACAGGAATAAAAAAAGCTTGGCACCCGTGATCGTTTTGGTCATTCTGCCGTTGGCGGCGATTGTCCTATCGTCGGTGGCGATCACCAAGGGTGTTGGGCATTACATAAAGGAGTCTGAATATTTTCGCATCAAGGACCTGCAATTCCAGGGCCTGGAAGACCAGCGTTATTGCCAGCTCATGCGCCAGGAACTTTTGGGCGTCAATATTTTTTCCAGACAGGCCGATACAGAAACTCTTGTTGAAAAGATCCAGAGAAAATTTCCGACGTTTACCGAGGTCTCCGTGACGCGTGTTTTCCCGTCTCAATTGCGCATCTCGGCCAAAGAGCGCCGGCCGCTGGCGGTCCTCAAAAGAGACCTGTATTATATTTTTGACGAAGAGGGAGTTGCATTGGCCGCCCTGTCTACGGTTGAGCTTGCGGATTATCCTATGATCATCGGCCTGGAAAACAAAATATCTAAAATACGATTGGGGCAACAGTACGCAACACCTCTGTTCCGCAAGACACTCCTTTTGGCTCGGGCCATGAGGGTGTTCCGCAGCGATATTGAAGCGAGCTTGCCTGGGGTGCGGCCGATGAAAATCACAAAGATCGATGCTACGGATGCCGGAAACCTATGTTTTTATCTAGGCGATACCGTTGAGGTCAGGATAGGGGCTGAGGATTTTGAACGGCGATTGGGTTTGCTGCCGGCGATTTTAAAAAACATAGGTCCGGAATTTGACCAACTTCGCTACGTCGATTTGAGGCCTAAAGAACCGGTGGTCGCCATGAGGCAGACGAAAAAATCATGAATTTGACTTCCCTGAAATTAAAGAAGAACCGCAGAGAGTTTTTGTTTGCGCTGGACATCGGTTCGAAAAAATTAACCCTGGCAGCCGCTCCGCTGGATGTTTTGGCGGGCCTGGGGCCGATTTTTGTTGAGGCCGCGCCGTCGCGAGGAATTTTCAAAGGGGTTGTCAATGATCTGGCCGCCTTGAGCAACGCGGTTGGGAAACTCTTGAAAAAAATGGAGACTCGTTGCGAAACCAAGATTACGCATGCGGGCGTGAGCATCAACGGAAACTATATTCAGGCGCGCCACAGCATAGCGGCTCAGGCCTTGGCAGAGCGCGGCATGCGTTCTATCACGCGCAGGGACATCGAAAATTTGAACCGCCAGGCAAAAAATCTGGGTTTGGAGTTGGATGAGATTTTGCTGCACGAATATCCCCAAGGATATTCGATTGACCGTCATAATGTGACTGTCAATCCCGCCGGACTCCATGGCCGAAGATTTGAAGCAGATCTTCTGCTTGTTTGTGCGCCCAGCGGTTATTGTGAAAATATCACCAAGGCCGTGGAGCAGACCGGGGTCGACGTGACGGATTTGGCGTATTCCGGCATGGCGGCGGCCGAAGCTGTTTTGACGGCTGACGAAAAACAGCGCGGCGTTGTCTTTGTCGATATCGGCGATGCCCTGACTGGTGTTTTGGTATTTAAGGAGGGCGTCGTGCGCCGCGTCAACGTCTTGGCCTTTGGCGGTCGCAACATTGGTGAGATTATTGCCAACTACTGTAAGATTCCGCTGGAATTGGCCGATGACATCAAAATGACGGCCGTTGAGATTGGCCGCGAGATCTCCGAGGCACAAGAAGTTATGATTAAAACGGAGCAGGATTATCGGCCTTTCAAGAAGCGCGAGCTGACAGCGTTGATTTTGCCTGAAATCGACCGCTTTATCGCGATGCTCAAGAGTGTTGTCTTCGACAACTCCGCCTTCATTGCGAACGGCATGCCCATGGTCGTGACTGGAGGATTGAGCCTCCTGGAAGGCTTTTTGGAGAAGATGGAGCGTGAGCTCGGTCTTTCAGTCAAGCTTGGTACGACCAGGAGCATTGCGGATGTTCCTTCCACAAAGACCCCGGCCTTTGCCGCAGCGATCGGACTTCTTTTCCTGCAGCGGAACGCCAGGCTGCAGAGCGTCCTGTTGTTCCAGGGCGAAGGCAAAAATAAAGTCGAGAAAGCCTTAGACTACATCACCCACCTCTACCAGGACTACTTTTAATCCTTCCTCGGCATTGCCTTTACCCTTTTTTCCGCTCCCATCAATTTTTTTCCCACCCCTGGTGGGACTTCCTGGAATGATGCTAAGGTTGGTCGAACGCCAAAGGTTTTTCTTGACCTCAGCA
>JAZDLY010000139.1:0-4882 GCA_043801485.1 Candidatus Omnitrophota bacterium
GCGCAAAAAAATCGAAGTAATCACCAAAACCAAAGACGGCAAGCTCAAGATCAAACCGTTCGAAGAAGAATAAGGCGTTATATTTTGATTTGACATAAACCCGATGTTGACTTGGATTTGTTTTGAGCAGGGCGTTCCCCATTTTAACAAATGGTCAAAAGGGGACCTTCCTGAGCTAACATTCGATTCTGGGACGGGGCGAGCGTCCCGGCGAAAAACGAAGACAAGGCAACCCCGAGCGGCAAGAGCGTAAATTATAATGCTAGAGAATATCAAATCCCCTCAAGACCTGAAAAAGGTGTCCGTCGAGGAATTTCCGAAGTTGGCCCAGGAGATCCGCGACCGCATCGTCCAGGTTGTTTCCAAAACAGGGGGACATCTTGCTTCCAGCCTCGGGGCGGTTGAGCTGGCCATCGCGACACATTACTGTTTCAATGCTCCCGACGACATCATTGTCTGGGACGTTGGGCACCAGGCCTATGCCCATAAGATCTTGACCGGCCGCAATGACCGGTTTGACACCCTGCGTCAGAAAGACGGCCTGAGCGGTTTTCCTTCCAAGAACGAATCCATTTATGATCCATTCAGCACCGGCCACAGCTCTACGGCTGTTTCTCTGGCTTTGGGCCGGGCCCTGGCGCGGGATTTGACCGGCGGCAAAGAAAAAGTCGTTGCAATCATCGGCGACGGTTCTTTGACCGGCGGCATGTGCTTTGAAGCCCTCAACCAGGCCGGGCATCTGGGGCACGACATTCTGGTGATTCTGAATTCCAACGATATGGCCATCGCGCCCAGCGTCGGAGCGCTGAGCACATACCTGAACAAAATCATCTCAAGGCCCATCTACAACCGCTTCAAAGAAGCGCGCGATGCCTTTTTGCGCCAGAGGATCCCGCGCATCGGCCCGCGCCTTCAAAAACTGGTGGACCGCTTTGAAGAAATGCTCAAAGGCATGATTGTTCCGGGTATTTTTTTTGAGGAGATGGGATTTAAGTATTTCGGGCCCCTGGACGGGCACGATGCGGCTTTGTTGGTTGAGACCCTCAACAATATCACCAACATCAAAGGGCCCTTGTTGCTGCACGTCGTGACAAAAAAAGGCAAAGGTTTCCCGCCGGCCGAAGACCAGCCTGTGAAATTCCACGGCACCCAGTGTTTTGATATTGTCAGTGGCGAGGCCATCGGTGCCCTGCAGAAGACCGCGGCGAGTTTTACGGATGTGTTCAGCTGCAAAATGCTCGAACTGGCAGAAAAAAACAAAAAAATTGTTGGCGTGACAGCGGCGATGCCCGAGGGCACAGGGCTTGGCCGCTTCGCGCAAGCTTATCCCGAGAGATTTTTTGACGTGGGCATTGCCGAACCGCATGCGGTCGGCTTCGCGGCCGGGCTTTGCCGCGGCGGCCTGAAACCCTATGTGGCAATCTACTCAACCTTCCTGCAGCGATCGTATGATCAGATCTGTGAGGAAATGTGCCTGCAGAATTTAGGGGTGGTGTTGTGCATTGACCGGGCCGGCATCGTCGGAGAAGACGGGCCGACGCACCACGGCATTTTTGACATTGCTTGCCTGAGGCACCTGCCGCATCTGGCGGTGATGGCGCCGGCAGACCGGCAGGATTTTGAGGCTATGCTTGATTTCGCGCAGCATCTTGAAATGCCGTGCTCAATCCGCTATCCTAGAGATGTCGCTCTGGACAGGCCGGCCAAAATTTCCTGTTCGCCTGTGCGCCTGGGCAAAGCCGAGCGGCTTGGCGAAGGAAATGACGCTGTTATTTTAGCGCTTGGGAGCATGGTGCATCCGTCTTTGCAGGCTGCAGAACTTCTTTTGGCCGAAAAGATCCACGTGACGGTCGTCAACGCCCGCTTTGCCAAGCCTCTGGATGAGTCACTTATTTTGGATTTATATCAACGCTCTCGGACGGTCGTGACTGTGGAAGAAGGAACGCTTAAAGGCGGCTTTGGGAGCGCTGTGCTGGAGACCTTAGAAGAGGACGGCTGTCTTTTCAAAAACCCGAAGCCGGTCCGATGCCTCGGTTTGCCGTCGGAATTTATCGCGTTTGACAAACGTTCCAGCCTGCTTGAAAAATACGGCCTCACGCCTCAGAAAATTGCCGGCGTCGTGAGGCAAAGCCTCGGCAAACATGGCTAAGATCAAGATCCATAAAAACCGGTGCAAGGCCTGCGGGCTCTGCATCATTTTTTGCCCCAAGAAAAACATCAAGTTCGACACGGTGTTCAATGACAGCGGCGTTTTTCCGGCAATGATCGTCTGCGAGGCTGATTGCACGGGGTGCGGAATGTGTTACGTGATGTGTCCAGAGGTCTGTATTGAGATCGAGGCTGAATCGTGAAAAAAACAATTTTGATATCGGGCAATGAAGCTGTGGCCGAAGGTGCCATCCGGGCCGGATGCCGGTTTTATGCCGGCTACCCGATCACGCCCCAGAACGAACTGACGGCCCATATAGCCGCGGAACTTCCCAGGCGCGGCGGTGTTTTTCTTCAGTCTGAGTCAGAACTGGCGGCCATCAATATGGTTTACGGCGCTGCGGCTGCGGGCGCAAGGGCCATGACCAGTTCGTCTTCACCCGGCATCAGCTTGAAACAGGAAGGCCTTTCGTATATTGCCGGCGCGCAAATGCCGATTGTGGTCGTCAATGTCATGCGCGCAGGCCCGGGTCTGGGCAATGTCTGGCCAGCCCAATCCGATTATTTTCAAGCCACAAAAGGAGGCGGCCACGGCGATTACCACCTGATTGTTCTCTCGCCCTGGACGATCCAGGAGTCTTTTGAGCTGACGCGCAAGGCCTTTGATCTGGCGGACCGATACCGTATTGCCGTTATGATTCTTTCCGACGGGTTGCTGGGTCAGATGATGGAGCCACTGGTGATCGATGAGGCGCAAAAACCCCCTGCGCCGATCGCAAAGCCCTGGGCTTTGACAGGCGCTTTAAACCGCAGGCCCAACATTGTTCAATCGCTTTTCATGAAGCGCGGGGAGGTGGAAAAGAATAACCTCCTGCTTCAGAAAAAATATCGTCGCATCCAGGCCTCGGAAGAATGTTTCGATGGCCGCTATCTCGACGACGCCAAAGTGATCCTTGTGGCTTATGGTTCGATGGCGCGCATCACGCTGGAAGCGGTGCATGTTCTGCGCAAGCAGGGCGTGCGCGCCGGCCTCTTGCGGCCGGTGACGCTTTGGCCATTTCCGAAAAAGGTGTTGGCCAGGCTTTCCAAGGAAGTTAAAAAATTTCTAGTGGTGGAGATGTCCTACGGCCAGATGGTCGAAGACGTGCGGCTGAATGTGGATGCCCGTGCCCGGGTGGCTTTTTACGGCCGTTCCGGCGGCGGCGTGCCCACACCAAAGCAGATCGAGCGCGAAACGCTCAAATTGATCCGGCAGAAGAAAGCATAAGCTATGCCTAAAACATACCGACGTCCGGAAACCCTTTACGATGTGGCCACGCATTACTGCGCAGGATGCGGACACGGCATTTTGCACCGTCTGGTCGCCGAATGCATCGACGAGCTAGGCATCAGGGAGAGGACTATTGCCGTGGCGCCGGTCGGCTGCGCAGTCAATGCCTATGATTACTGGAAGCTGGATTGCGCCGAGGCCGCGCACGGCCGCGCGCTGGCTGTTGCGACTGGTATCAAAAGAGTGCAGCCCGACAAAATTGTTTTCACCTATCAGGGCGACGGCGACCTGGCGGCCATCGGGACGGCCGAGACGATTCATGCGGCGAATCGCGGAGAACACCTGACTGTTGTTTTTGTCAACAACGCGGTCTATGGCATGACCGGCGGCCAGATGGCGCCGACCACCTTGATTGGCCAGAAAACAGCCACAACGCCCGAAGGCAGAAACGCCGCGACCGAAGGTTTTCCTCTGAAAATGTCCGAGATGCTCGCACTTCTCGACGGAGTGTATTCGGTGGAGCGCACAACCCTGGCCAGCCCCAAGGAAGTCCTTAACACCAGGCGCGCCATCCGCCAGGCGTTTGAAAATCAGATTCAGGGAAAAGGTTTTTCGCTGGTTGAGGTGCTGTCCACCTGCCCGACTTACTGGCACAAAACTCCGGCGGAGTCCCTGAGTTGGATCAACGAGGCCATGGTGCCGTATTTTAAACCGGGAAAACTGAAATGACGGAAAAAATCATTTGCGCCGGCGCAGGCGGACAAGGGGTTATGGCCATGGGGAAAATTCTGGCCTTGTCAGCCATGCGCGAAGGAAAACGCGTCACGTGGCTTCCTTCGTACGGACCGGAGGTCCGCGGAGGGACGGCGCACTGCATGGTGGTCATTTCCGACGGGGAGATTTCTTCTCCATTCGTCGAAAAAGCCGATACCTTGATTATTATGAACGAGCCCTCGCTCAAACGTTTTAAAAATGCCATCCGCAACAAAGGATTCCTTTTGGTGAATTCATCTTTGGCTCACTGCAAAGCCACTTCAAGACGCCTGGACGTGATGAATGTCCCCATGACCGAGATGGCGGTTAAGCTTGGCTCCGACAAAGTGGCCAACACGGTTGCCATCGGCGCCTACCTTGCCAGGAGAAAAATTATTTCCTTCGGCACCATGAGGGAAGCGATCCAGGAAGTCCTGGCGTACCGCGAATCCCTGATTGCGGTCAACCTCAGGGCGCTGGAGGAAGGGTATTTCAGCGCGAAAAAAGCCTGCCTGCCGGCAGGTAGGGAGAGTGTCTGATGCGTGTTCGTTTTGCGCCAAGTCCCACCGGATACCTGCACATCGGCGGGGCGAGGACGTGCCTGTTCAACTGGCTGTTTGCCAGGCACCACAAGGGCGTTTTTGTCCTGAGGATCGAAGACACGGACCAGGCGCGATCCCAGAAAGAATATCTCGACGAGATTTTAGATAG
>JAZDLY010000146.1:0-3737 GCA_043801485.1 Candidatus Omnitrophota bacterium
TGGAGGTGCCGCTGCGGGCAAAATACATCAGGACCATCATTGCCGAAGGCGAGAGGGTTCATTCGCACCTTTTATGGTTGGGTTTGGCCGGGCCTTTTCTCGGGTATAACACGGTTTATATGTGGGCTTGGAAACTCCGGGAAGAAATTTTAGACGTGATGGAGATCTTGTCGGGCAACAGGAATAATTATGCGATGTTTAAGCCCGGCGGCGTGCGACGCGACATTAAACCCGAAGACATTCCGTCGGTGATCAAAAAAATAGATTCCATTGTGCCGACCCTAACCATGCTTAAAAAAGCTGTCATGGATGACCCTGTCCTTCATGCGCGGACCAAAGGTATAGGGATTCTGACCAAGGAAGAAGCCATCGATTACTGCGCCCTTGGTCCGACGTCCAGGGCGTCGGGTGTGGCCAGAGATTTAAGAAAAGATTGCCCTTACGGCGCTTATGATAAAGTCGAGTGGGATATGATTGTTACACAGAACGGTGATGTGTTTGACAAAGTCGTTGTTAGGATCCTGGAGACGTTTGAGTCTATCAAGATAGTCAAGGCGTGTCTCCTCAATCTTCCCAAGGGAGATATTGACTTAAATATCAAAGATATCCCGCCAGGGGAAGGGATTGGTCATATCGAGGCGCCGCGGGGAGAAACATTTCATTATGTGCGCAGCGACGGTACGAACAGGCCCGCGCGCCACAAAGTCCGGGCCCCGACCTTCATGAATTTGCCCACTTATAAGGCGACGGTGGTGGGGGAGAGTATTTCGGATGCGACAATTATTTTAGCAGCGATTGATCCCTGCTATTGCTGCACCGAAAGGATGGCGGTGCGCAACCCCAAAGGTAAGAAACTCTATACAGGCGAGGATCTGGTGAGGCTTTCTCAGGAGAAGACCGAAAGGTTAAGAAGGACGTTCGGGAAATGATGATCAATAATGACTTTTTTAAATTAGACAATCTTTCCCTTTTCGTAGGAATTTTCATCGTTTTCTTTTCTTTGTTGACCATCCTTTACTCCGTGGGATTTATGCGTCGCAGGAAAGGATTGGTTTCCTATTACCTTTATATGGCGCTGACGGTGGTGGCATCGCTCGGAGCCGTTCTTTCCAACAATCTGATTCTTCTGGCGGTCTTTTGGGGATTTCTGGGTTTAACGTTATATTTATTGATAGGTTTTGGCAATAAGGAGCGCACGCAAGCAACAGCCAAAAAGACATTGATCATTATCGGAGGGGCGGATGCCCTAATGATTCTGGGATTGGCTTTCGTCGGACGCCTTGCCCATACGTTTGAGATGAGCAAGATAAGTCTCGCGTTGAATGATAAAATCGCCGTGTGGGCCTATCTTTGTCTTGCGGCAGGGGCCTTTGCCAAAGCCGGGGCCATGCCTCTACACACATGGGTCCCGGATACGGCTGAAGATGCGCCTGTCCCTGTGGCGGCATTCCTGCCTGCTTCTTTGGATAAACTCCTGGGCATATATTTTCTTGCCCGCATCTCGATGGATATGTTTCAAATGAGCCGTGCGATGAATACCTTTTTGATGGCCCTCGGTAGTTTTACGATTGTTGCGGCCGTTATGATGGCGCTCATTCAGCACGATCTCAAACGGTTGTTGGGCTATCATGCAGTCAGTCAGGTCGGATATATGGTCTTAGGGATCGGGACAGCAAGCCCGATAGGAATAGCGGGGGCCCTGTTTCATATGTTGAACAATGCCCTATATAAAACCTGTCTCTTTTTGGGGGGTGGGGCCGTTGAAAAAAAGACCCAAACCAGCGATTTAGAAAAACTGGGCGGGCTGGCCCGCGTGATGCCACTTACGTTTGTCGCATTTTTAATTGCCTCATTGGCGATCTCCGGTGTTCCGCCTCTCAACGGATTTGTTTCAAAATGGATGATTTATCAAGGGGTCATCGAGGCCGGTAAAAGCGGGGAGCGGTTGTGGATGATTTGGCTTATCGCCGCGATGATCGGAAGCGCTTTGACCTTGGCGAGTTTTATGAAATTGGTGCATGCGGTCTTTTTGGGGCAGCCGTCCAAAGAGAGAAGGGCGGCGGGAGAGGGGGGACAGGAGACGTCTCCGGCCATGTTGGTCCCGATCCTCACGCTGGCTTTCCTGTGTGTTCTTTTTGGTATCTTTGCCTACCAGATACCGCTTAAAATGTTTATATTGCCCAGCATGAATGAAAAAGTTTTCTTCTATGGGACGTGGCAAGCCGGTCTTGCCACTGTCTTGATTCTGGTCGGTGTGGGTGTGGGTCTCGTGCTCTATCTTTTGGGTTCAGCGGTTAAGACAAGAGAAGTACAGGTATTTGTCGGCGGAGAAGTTTTAAGCGACCACCCGGATATGAGAATCTCGGGGACCTCTTTTTATAATACCATTCAGGAGATGGGCATTTTAAAGATCATCTACCGACTGGCACAGAAGAAAGTATTTGATGTCTATGACGTCGGCAGCCGGATGACCTTTGCCTTCAACAGGATGTTGCGCACTATCCATAACGGCGTATTGCCGACGTACCTATCGTGGTGTCTCTTAGGGATGTTGGTTTTGTTTTATCTATTGGTGAAGTGATATGATTGAACTCTATATTCTTCTCATTTTCATGATTGTCGGCGCGGTCATCGCCATCGAGGTTAAAGATCTTCTTTCTTCTATTGTGGCGGTGGGGGCTGTTGGGTTAGGGCTGTCCATGGTTTTTTTGATTTTAAAAGCTCCGGATCTTGCCATCACACAACTGGTTGTCGAATTATTGGCCCTCATTATTTTGATCCGGGCGACATTGAAAAAGGATTTACCTTTTTCAATGTCCGGCCGCTGGTTCCTCAATACTTTTATTACGGTTGTTTTTGTTATCGCTTTGCTTTGCGTGGCCTATCGGTGTTTTCAGGATCTGCCGGCTTTCGGATATCCTGTGATGAAGGTGGCCAGCACGTATCTAAAAGAAGGAATGGCAAAGACAGGCGCTGCGAATATCGTTTCCTCGGTTATCCTTGACTACAGGGCTTATGATACCCTGGGTGAGGCAACGGTGTTATTCACCGCCGTGATCGGTATTTTGGCCATTGTGCGGCGCACCGGCAGGAAAAAAGAAGATCAAGAAGTCTTGGAAGACGACTAAAGACAGCAGGAACCAGAAAGGAAGGGTTTAGGTGAGCCGAGAACACGAGCAGGGCATGTCGGTGATTGTCAAAACCATCACGCGTCTGACCGTAGGCCTGATTCTCCTCTATGGAATCTATATCCTCTTGCACGGCCATCTTTCGCCCGGCGGTGGTTTTGCCGGCGGCGTCATTATCGCGCTTTCTTTTGTCCATTTGATGCTGGCCTATGGGAAAGATGCGGCTTTAAAAAAACTGCCCAAAGAAACCGCATCTTTATTTGAAGGCCTTGGCGCTGTTTTGTTTTTGACGATTGCGATCTTGGGATTCACCGGGGGTGCCTTTTTCCTGAATTTTTTGCCCAAGGGAGAGCCATTCAGGCTTTTCAGCGCCGGCATCATTCCTCTGTGTAACATCGCCATCAGTTTAAAGGTCGGCGCCGGGCTCTTCGCAATATTTGTCGCATTGGTTTTGTTGAAGTTTGATTCAGGGAGTAAGAGATGATCATCTATTTATTATGCCTGGTCCTTTTTTGTCTGGGTCTTTATTGCGTTTTAAGAAAACGCAATATTATTAAGATTATCGTCGGGCTTATCATCTCGGACTATGCGGTTAATCTCTTTTTCGTT
>JAZDLY010000156.1:0-13653 GCA_043801485.1 Candidatus Omnitrophota bacterium
TATGGGTACGGTGATAGGGGATTTTAATTCCCGCAGGGGAAAATTGATATCTATGGGGCAGAGGGGTAATGTCAGGGTTTTAAGGGGCCATGTTCCTCTTGCAGAAGTTTTTGATTATGCTAATATAGTACGATCTTTAACGCAGGGTCGAGCATCTTTTACAATGGAGCCCTTTTGTTATCAAGAGGTGCCTAGAGATATAGCGAATAAAATACTGGCACATTAAACGGAGGTGGAGAATGGCAAAAGAAAAGTTTGTCAGAACCAAACCACACGTCAATATCGGAACCATCGGGCACGTTGATCACGGAAAGACCAGTTTAACTGCAGCCATCACAACCATTTTGTCAAAAAAGGGTTGGGCTGAAGCCAGATCGTATGAGTCCATCGATAACGCCCCTGAAGAGAGGGAGAGAGGCGTGACCATCAACATCGCACATGTTGAGTATCAGACGGACATAAGGCACTATGCGCACATCGACTGTCCGGGACACGCCGACTACATCAAGAATATGATCACGGGTGCGGCTCAGATGGATGGAGCGATTCTTGTTGTTTCAGCAGCGGATGGCCCGATGCCACAGACCAGAGAGCATATCCTTTTGGCCAGACAGGTCAACGTTCCTGCGATCGTTGTGTTCCTGAATAAGGTAGATATGGTCCAGGACAAAGAGTTGATTGAGCTGGTGGAAATGGAAGTCAGGGACCTGTTGAACAAATACAACTTTCCTGGAGACAAGATCCCGATCATCAAGGGTAGCGCGACCGAAGTGTTGTCGTGTTTGTGCGCCAAGGCCGAATGTCCGAAATGCAATCCTGTTTATGAGTTGATGAAAGCCGTTGATGAATTTATTCCTATGCCAAAGCGCGATATGGACAAACCGTTCTTGATGGCTATCGAAGACGTGTTTACGATTTCCGGTCGCGGAACGGTGGGGACCGGAAGAATCGAGAGGGGAAAGGTCAAACTCAACGACACCGTTGATATCGTCGGCATGAGAGACACTGTCGGCAAGACCGTTGTGACAGGGATTGAAATGTTCCGCAAGCTCTTAGATGACGGTCAGGCCGGTGACAATGTCGGGCTTCTGTTGCGCGGCGTGGATAAAGATTCCTTGGAGCGCGGCATGGTTTTGGCAGCGCCGGGATCCATCACGCCCCATAAGAAATTCAAGGCCCAGGTGTATGTGTTGACCAAAGAAGAAGGCGGCCGCCACACGCCGTTCTTCACGGGCTACAGACCACAGTTTTATTTCAGAACAACGGACGTGACCGGTAACGTCAAGCTGCCTGAGGGCATGGAGATGGTGATGCCGGGCGATAACGTCTTAGTTGAGGCAGAACTCATCGTGCCGATCGCGATGGAAAAGGAATTGCGTTTCGCGATTCGAGAAGGCGGTCATACCGTCGGTGCGGGAGTCGTTTCGGAGATTGTCGAATAATAACGATCGGTTGTGCTTATGTCTCAGAAGATTCGTATACGATTAAAGGCCTACGATCATCGTCTCTTGGATAAGTCAACGCAGGAGATTGTCGAGACGGCCAAACGGACGGGGGCTAAGGTTTCAGGACCGATTCCTTTGCCCACCAAAAAAGAAATTTATACGGTGAACCGTTCGGTGGTTATCGACAAAAAGTCGCGGGAACAGTTTATGCTGGCCACGCACAAAAGACTCTTGGAACTCGAGGAACCGACGGCCAAGACGATTGATGCGTTGCGTAAGCTTAATCTTCCTGCCGGCGTTGATGTAGAGATTCGCTGATCCAGGGGATGTTGAGAAGGTGTCAGCCAATGGGTATCCTGAATAACACAATTCGAATTTTAGGCAAAAAGATCGGTATGACGCAGGTCTTTGGCGAAGACGGCAAAGTGGTTGCCGTGACCGCCATCGAGGCCGGTCCTTGCGTGGTCATGGCTGTTGGCCAGAAAAATCTCAAAGTCGGCTATGGCGATGTCAAAGAGAATAAGCTCAAAAAACCTCAAGCAGGTGAGTTCAAGAAACTCAATGTTTTGCCCAAGCGCTATATCCGCGAACTTCGCATTAAGGATAAGGCCAGTTTTAAGGTGGGTGATGAGATTAAAGTGGATATTTTCAAAGAAGGAGATTTTGTGGATGTGATCGGCACGTCCATTGGCAAAGGGTTTCAAGGTGGCATGAAACGCTGGAACTGGAAGGGCACGCCCATGACCCATGGATCGATGTCGCATCGGAGAATGGGTTCGGCGGGTGCCAGCTCTGACCCGTCCCGTATCTTTAAAGGCAAACATATGGCAGGGCACATGGGGCATGATGCCGTGACTGTTCAGAATTTGAAAGTCATCAAGGTGGACCTGGGCAACAATATTCTGGTGGTCAAGGGCGGCGTTCCCGGACATAAAGATGGTCTGCTTGAAATCAGAAAATCGATTAAGAAGAAATAATGGAAAAGAAAAAAAGAATTGTTTTGCCGGTGCACGACATGGCTGGAAAGTCTGTCGAGGAGTTGGAGTTGGACGCGGTTGTCTTTGATGCTGTTGTCAAAAAGGCGCCTTTATATCAGGTCATTGTTGGCTATCAGGCGAATAAGCGACTCGGATGTGCAGCAACAAAGACCCGCGGTGAGGTTTCGGGCGGCGGGAAAAAACCTTGGCGCCAAAAAGGCACAGGCCGGGCACGCCATGGTTCCATCCGCTCGCCTTTGTGGCGTCACGGCGGCGTTGTTTTCGGACCGCATCCGAGAGATTTTAGCCAGCGCTTGCCTGCGAAAATCCGCACCGAGGCCCTGCGGTCAAGCCTGAATGCCAAAATCAACAGCGGCGATTTCTTGTTGGTGGAAAAAGTGCACTTGCTCCATCCCAAGACAAAAGATTTTGTTAAATTTTTAACATCGCTCAAATTGAAGGACCAGACGGTGCTCTGCGTCATCGACGCGATCACCGAGAACATCAAGCGCGCGGCCAGAAATATCCGAGAACTGCACTTGACAGATGCGGCTTCGCTCAACGCGCTGGATGTGTTGAATTCTAAAAAAATCGTCATGAGCCGAGATTCGCTCAAGACTATCACAAAACGCTTAAAAGATGTCTAGCCCATACGACATTATCAAAACACTCATTCATACAGAAAAAGGAAGCCGGCTGGAAGCCGGAGGCTGTTATCAGTTTCTGGTTGACAACAAGGCCACGAAGGTGGATATCAGGCGATCAGTCGAGAAGATTTATAAGGTTAAGGTCACAGACGTCAACACCATGGTCATCCGCGGCAAGATGAAAAGGGTGCGCATGCAACTGGGAAAGAAGCCGGATTGGAAAAAGGCATTTGTGCGCGTGGCCGAAGGACAGAAGATTGAGGTCAAATAATGGCGATCAGAAAATATAAGCCGACAACACCGGGACGACGCTGGGCCAACTTGCCTGATTTTGAGGAAATTACGAAAAAGACCCCGGAGAAATCTCTGGTCGAGCCCCTGAACAAAACAGGCGGCCGCAACAACATGGGGCGGATCACGACGCGCCATATCGGCGGCGGCCACAAACGGCTCTACCGCATTGTGGATTTCCGAAGGGATAAATTTGATGTGCCGGCCAAAGTCCTGGCCATTGAGTATGATCCAAACCGCTCCTGCCGCATTGCTCTTGTGCAATACAAAGACGGCGAAAAACGATATAACTTGGCACCTCTTGGGTTGAGCGTTGGAGAAGAAATCATGAGCACGACGACCGCAAGCGCCGAAATTAAAACAGGCAATGCCATGCCCTTGCGTTATATCCCCCTGGGGACATTCATACATAATCTCGAACTCTCAAAAGGCAGGGGCGGCCAGATCGTGCGCAGTGCTGGCAATGTCGCGCAGATCACCGCCAAAGAAGGTGAATTTGCTCATGTGCGTCTGCCGTCGGGAGAGGTGCGTCTGGTCAATTTGGATTGTTTGGCGACCATTGGTCAGGTGGGTCACGTCGAGCATGAAGCGCTCACCCACGGGAAAGCCGGCCGTAAGCGATGGCTGGGAATTCGTCCCACGGTGCGCGGTGTTGCGATGAACCCCGTAGATCATCCTCATGGCGGCGGAGAGGGAAAGGCCGGTCAGGGCAATCCTCACCCTGTTTCTCCCTGGGGGCAGAAGTCCAAAGGATTGAAGACGCGCAAAGGAAAAAAACATTCGGATAAATTTATTGTTAAAAGAAGGAAAGGCTAATGCCACGCTCACTTAAAAAAGGTCCGTTTGTCGATGAGAAATTGATGAAGAAGGTTGATAGCGCCCGCCGCTTAGGGTCGCGCACGCCAATCAAGACCTGGTCGCGCAGCTCTATGGTCGTGCCGGATTTCGTCGGGTTGACAATTGCTGTTCACGATGGCCGCAAACACGTGCCTGTTTTTATCACAGAGAATATGGTCGGGCACAAGCTCGGAGAGTTCGCGCCGACACGGATTTTCAGGAGACACGGCGGCGTCAAGGCGAAAAAATCAGCGGAGTTGACCTAACATGTTAGCGTGTGCCAAAGCTCGGTTTATCCGCGGTTCTGCCAGCAAAATCAGGCTGGTGCTTGATTTGGTCCGTGGCATGAATGCGCAAGAGGCCTTGAATTATTTGAGATTTGTGGACAAGAGATCGACTTATTATATTCGCAAAGTGCTTGGTTCTGCTGTGGCCAATGCCAAGCAGAAGGGGCTTGACGTTGAGCGGTTGGTGATTTCTAAAATTACCGCCGATGAAGGACCTCGCTGGAAACGATTTCGCGCTGTTTCGTTTGGCCGCGCTGCGGAAATCTTAAAGAGAACGAGCCATATTACCGTGGAACTTGATCTACCGCAGGCAAAAGCCTTGTCTGCTGTTGCTCTCGGCCCGGATAAAAATGCTAAGGCAAAAGTTCCTGCTAAACCCAAAAAGAAAGAGAAATCTCACGTTGCCCAACCGCAGAAGACAAAACGTGCGGCGCATGGAAAAAAAGCGCTGCGACCAAACAAGCACCTTAATGTTTCGTTTTAGCGAAGTCCTTGTGAGCATAAGCGAACAAGGAAATATCTCAGGTGTTCATACATCATAACCAGAGGGCAAATTAAGGAATAAAGGGTAAATTCATGGGACAAAAGGTTCATCCGTTAGCGATTCGATTGGGTTTCATTAAGGAGACGAGTTCGCGTTGGTTTGCGCGCCACGGACAGTTTGGCGAAAATGTCGAGGAAGATTATAAGATCCGCCGACACATCAAAAAGCAACTGCGCCAGGCCGCCGTTGCCCGCGTTGTGATCGATCGGGTGGCCGGAAAAGTCAAGATCAGAATTTATTCAGCCAGGCCCGGTGTCATTATCGGTCGCCATGGCGCCGATATTGAGCGCCTGACCAATGAGATCAGGGAGATCATTAAAGATAAAGAAGTCAAGATCGAATTGGGGGATATCACAAATCCGACCATCGAAGGCCAGCTGATTGCCGAGAATATCGCGTTTCAGCTGGAGAAGCGCGTGGCGTTTCGCCGAGCCATCAAGCGTGCCATGGATCAAGCTGTTAATTCGGGCGCTAAAGGCATCAAGATCATGGTTGCAGGACGACTCGGGGGTGCGGAAATTGCCCGCACACAGAGCTATAAATGGGGCATGGTTCCTTTACAGACGTTCCGGGCGGATATCGACTACGGATTTGAGGAGGCGCACACGCGTTACGGCCTCATTGGTGTCAAGGTTTGGGTTTATAAAGGCGATGCGCTCCTGGAGCGTCTCAAAGATGAAACTCGTAAAAAACAGGAAGAAGAGAAAGCGCAGAAGGAATAAGACATGCCACTGATGCCCAGGAGAGTCAAATATCGTAAATTTCAACGCGGAAAAAACCGCGGCATTGCTGTGCGTGGCTCAAATTTATGTTTCGGAGAATTCGGCCTCAAGACTTTGGATAACGGCACCATTAAGAATACACACATCGAAGCGATCCGCGTTCTTTTGGCAAGGCAATTGAGGGGCACCGGCAAATTATGGATCAGGATTTTTCCGCACAAGTCGATCACAAAAAAGCCGGCGGAAACGCGCATGGGCAAGGGCAAGGGAGACATCGTTTGTTGGGTGGCTATGGTCAAGCGCGGGGCTGTTCTTTTTGAACTGGGGGGCGTTCCGGAGGCCTTGGCACGCACCGCATTTCGTTTGGCAGCGTTCAAGTTGCCTTTGCGGACAAAATTTATAAGTCGCACACCAACGATTTAAGACATGAAAATTACTGAATTAAGGAATCTGAACAAAGAGGATCTTCAGGTTAAGCTCGCAACGATCAAGGAAGATCTTGCTAAGTTGCGTTACGCCAAAGCAGTGGGGCAGGTGGAAAAGCCCCATCGGTTCCGGATGTTGCGCAGGACCATTGCGCGCATCGAGACGTTGTTGAACGAACCGGAAAAAACTTCAAAGGAATAAGCATGGCAGAGCAACAGGATGCACGAAAAAAATTTCGCAAAGAATTTGTGGGGACCGTGGTCAGCGACAAAATGAACAAAACCCGCGTTGTGGTTGTGCCTCGCCTGACGCGCCACGGCATGTACGGCAAAACCATCAAGTTGAAGGAGAAATACAAAATTCATGACGAAAAAAACGAATCTCATGTGGGAGATCGCGTGCGTCTGTGCGAAACGCGGCCTCTTTCCAAAGACAAACGTTGGCGACTGGTCGAAATTATCGCAAAGGCAAAATCAACGGTGATTCCCAATGATCTATAAGCGGACTCTTTTGACGGTTGCCGACAACACGGGCGCCAAAATCGCTTCCTGCATTGGCGTGAATGGTCGCCAGGGGAAACTGGATGCCACAATCGGCGATATCATTACGGTCAACATCAAGGCGTCTTCGCCGGATGCCACCGTCAAAAAAGGCGAGGTTGCCAAGGCCGTCGTCGTGCGCATGCGTAAGCTTTTGCGACGTCCGGACGGAACGTATGTGCGCTTCGATTCCAACGCGGTCGTCATGATTGACAATCAGCTCAACCCGCGCGGAACGCGCGTGTTCGGCCCCGTGGCCCGCGAGCTGAGAGATAAAAATTTTATGAAGATTGTTTCGTTAGCTCCCGAGGTTATCTAAGAGGCCATGAATAAGATCGTTAAAGGCGATACCGTCGCCGTTATTGCAGGCAAAGACAAAGGCAAACAGGGCAAAGTCATGCGCCTGGTTACAGAATCCGGTCGGGCTATTGTCGAAGGCGTTAACTATGTCAAGAAGCACCGCCGCCGGTCTCAGCAGGACCAACAGCATGCTGGCATCGTGCAGATGGAAGCCCCGATTGCCCTTTCGAACTTAAAGGTGGTTTGCAAAAACTGCAACGCGCCGGTGAGGGTTGCGTTTAGCGTTTTGAAAGACAAGACCAAGGCACGCGTCTGCAAGAAATGCAACGAGACACTTTGACCATGACACCAAGGCTTTTAGAAAAATACAGGAAAGAAGTCGTCCCGGAACTCTTAAAGTTGCTGGGATACAAGAATGCCCTGCAGGCCCCGCGTCTGAAGAAGGTGGTTGTCAACATGGGGGTCGGAGAGGCCATTCAGGACATCAAGATGCTTGAGAAATCCATGGATGACCTGGCTTTGATCACAGGGCAGAAGCCGGTCGTGACACGCTCGAAAAAGGCGATTGCCAATTTTAAAATCAAAGAGGGCCAGCCGATCGGTTGCCGCGTGACGTTGAGACGGCAGAGAATGTATGAATTTTTAGACAGGCTTCTGAGCGTGGCGTTGCCCAGGATCAGAGATTTTCGTGGTTTGAATCCCGACTCGTTCGATCCGGGTGGAAATTACAGCCTTGGCATCACGGAGCAGGCGATCTTTCCTGAGATCGACGCGGACAAGATCAGTCGCGTGCAAGGGATGGATATCACGCTGGTCATTAATTCCAGTTCCAAAAAAGATTCCATGGAACTTTTAAAGCTTTTGGGTTTTCCATTTAAAACTGACAAAGGCGCATGAGAAGCGAGCAAAGCGAGCGAAGCGAGGAGTATCGTGGCTAAGTGTTCACAGATTAATCGCTGGAAAAGAACGCAGAAGTTTTCAACGCGCAAACACAACCGGTGCCGCCTTTGTGGCCGCTCCGGCGGGTATTATCGGAGATTTCAGCTTTGCCGAATCTGCTTTAGAGAATTGGCATGGAAGGGCGAAATCCCCGGCGTAAAGAAGGCCAGCTGGTAGGTAAGACAAATTATGCAGCTAAGCGAACTTAAGTTACTAAGTCTGAATTTATCCTTGATACCTACCTTGAGAATATTCATAGGAAAGTATCAAGGATTAATTCGCCCTGACAGTTTACGTTTACTGATGTTCCGTAAACTGTGGGCTCATTGAAGGAGATGCGATGGCATTTACGGATTCCATAGCCAATATGTTGACGCTCATCCGCAATGCGGTCAAGGCCAAGCATGAGAAGGTCGATATCCCGCATTCGAAGATGATTACCGCCATTGCGGATTTGATGAAACAAGAGGGCTATATTGAAAATTACAGAGTGATTAAAGATACCAAGCAAGGGATTTTGCGCGTCTATTTAAGGTATTTTAAGAAAAAGCCGGTGATCCTGGGCCTTAAGAGAGTCTCCAGGTGTGGTTTGCGTCGTTATGCGGACGCCAAACACATCCCCTATGTTTTGCGCGGCAAAGGTACAGTGATCCTAACGACGTCCAAAGGCCTGATGACAGGTGCGAAGGCCAGAGAGCAGAATGTCGGCGGGGAAGTGTTGTGCTATATTTGGTAGGTGCTCGTCCACCTTCGCTGAAAAGCTTTCGACTTCAGCTTCGGTGGATTCCGCTAAAATAAAAAGCAAGGTGCACCATGTCTAGATTAGGAAAAAAACCGATAGGAATGCCCAAAGATGCCAAGCTTGACATCAAAGACGGCATTGCGACCACAGAAGGTCCCAAGGGAAAGCTGCATTATACGTTGCCTCGCGGGGTCAGCTGTGAACAAAAAGACGGAAAACTGTTTGTCAAAAATAGCATTGACACAAAACAAGGGCGGTCCCTGTATGGCACGGCCAGAGCTCTTTTGGCCAATATGTTGATCGGTGTGACCCAGGGCTATGCCAAGACCCTGATTATCCAAGGGGTTGGTTATAAGGCCCAGGTTCAAGGAAAAATTCTCAAGCTCAATGTGGGTTTCACGCATCCGGTGGAATATGAAATTCCCGAAGGTATTAAAATCGACGCGGCCAAACAGGTCGAGGTGACGATCTCCGGAATTGATAAAGTGCAGGTGGGGCAGGTATCTGCCGAAATCCGACATGTTTGTCCTCCGGAGCCCTACAAAGGCAAAGGCATTCGTTATGCCGACGAGCGGGTCAGGCGTAAGGTTGGAAAGGCAGTGACAAAGTGAAGTCGTCCAAATCGAACGATATAAGATCTTTGAATATCTCGGTGGAATCCACCGAAGCAGGTAGACCACGGGATATGCGAAGGTGGAGTGCATGTATATAAAACGCACAGGCAGAGAGCGTAGGCATATCCGGTTGAGAAAGCGCGTGATCGGTTCCACCGAGCATCCTCGGTTGAACGTGCGACGCAGCCTTAAGAATTTATTTGCGCAGATTATCGACGACACCAAAGGCGTGACGTTGGTCGCTGTGTCCACCGCAGATAAAGATTTCAGTCAAAAAGTCAAATACGGCGGCAACATCAAGGCCGCCGCCGTTCTGGGTCAAGTCGTTGCCCAAAAGGCAAAGGGAAAAAATATCAACAAGGTCGTTTTCGATCGAGGCGGCTACGATTACCACGGTCGCGTGAAGGCATTTGCCGAAGCCGCTCGCAAAGGGGGATTGGAGTTTTAGGATGCCACAACAGATTTTAAATCAAGAAGCAAAAGAAGCGATAGAAAAAGTTGTTAAAATCAGCCGTGTTACCAAGGTGACCAAGGGTGGCAAGAAGATGTCTTTTAGCGCCTTGGTTGTTGTCGGCAATGCCAGAGGGAAAATTGGGGTTTCGCTGGGCAAAGCCAATGAAGTATCGGACGCCATCCGCAAGGGGATTTCTCAGGCGAAAAGAGAAATGTTGGTTGTGCCTTTGGATGGCACGACCATTCCTCATGAAGTGATGGGGATGTTTGGTTCGGCGCGCGTTCTCTTAAAGCCAGCTGTTGAAGGAACAGGCATTATTGCGTCTGGTCCTGTGCGGGCCGTCTGTGAGGCTGCTGGCATCAAGGATATTTTGACCAAATGTTTGACCAGCAATAACCCGATGAATGTGATCCGGGCTACGGTCGAGGGATTGAAACAGATCAGCTACGATCTGGAAATTATTGCGTTGCGGCATCAGCCGTCTGCGTCTGGCCAGGCCAAGGAGACCAACGATGTACATCACTGATCTGGCGCGGCCCAAGGGCGCGCGAAAGAAAAAACGGGCTCTGGGCAGAGGCGTGGGCAGCGGACGCGGCAAGACCAGCGGTCGCGGCCACAAAGGGCAGGGGTCCCGCTCCGGGCGTGATTTTAGACCAGGCTTTGAGGGCGGACAGATGATGCTTTTCCGCCGTTTGCCGAAAAGAGGATTCAGGAGTCGAACCGGGAATCCTTACCAGATCGTCAACGTCAGCGATTTGAATTGTTTTTCCAAAGGGACGACGGTTGCGCCGGACAATCTATTTGAGGAAGGCCTTATCAGAAAGAAAGAAGGCCGGGTCAAGCTTTTGGGCGACGGAAAAATCGGCAAGGCTCTGCATATCAAAGTTCACCGCGTCACGGATTCTGCCAAGAAAAAAATTGAAGAAGCTGCTGGGTCGATTGAGATACTGGTTTCATGATTGGCGCCTTATTAAATTCATTCAAGATTCCGGAACTCAAGAAGAGGATTTTGATGACCCTGGCCCTGTTGGCTGTCTACCGCCTGGGTTGTTATGTCCCGACGCCGGGCATCAACGGCGAAGCGCTTGGAGAGTTGTTCAAGCGCATGTCGTCCGGTGAGGGTGGAGCGCTCTTTGGCATCATGAATATGTTTTCGGGAGGCGCGATGAGCCGCATGACCATATTTGCGCTGGGCATTATGCCCTACATCTCCTGCTCTATCATCATGCAGTTGTTAACCGCTGTTATTCCGTTCTTGGAGAAACTGGCCAAAGAAGGCAAGAGCGGTATGGAGAAGATCAACCAGTACACGCGTTACGGCACGGTTTTACTTGCGTCGATTCAGTCCTACTTTATCGCGATCTGGATTGAAAATCTCGGGAGGACACAAGAGCTGGGAATCGTGATGATGCCCGGACTTGGATTTCGGCTCCTGACCGTGCTGACATTGACAACAGGAACAATTTTTATCATGTGGCTTGGGGAGCAAGTGCAGCAATTCGGAATCGGCAATGGTATTTCGCTGATCATCACGGCGGGAATCGTCTCTAGAATTCCGTCGGCGTTCAACCAATTGTGGGTGTTGATCTCGCCTTATTCGCCGGCCAAGCGCCTGCTGCAGCCTTATGTGCTTTTGCTCATGGCTGCTATTATGGTTGCCGTCGTCATTGCGATCACGATGATCATTCAAGCCCAACGACGTATTCCCGTGCAGTACGCCCGTCGGGTCGTTGGGAGAAAAGTGTATGGCGGGCAGAGCACGTATTTGCCGCTGAAAATCGATCAGTCGGGAATCATTGCCATTATTTTTGCGCAGTCGATTATTTTGTTTCCGGCAACGATCGCCGCGTTTGTTCCCTGGGAGTGGTTCAGGCGTTTTGCCACCGACCTGACCCGCGGCCACTGGCTCTACACCATTGTTTATGCGACTCTGATCATTTTCTTCTGTTATTTCTACACGGCGATCGTGTTTAATCCTATGGAGATTTCTGAAAATATGAAAAAATATGGCGGATTTGTTCCGGGTATCCGGCCCGGCAAACCGACCGCCGAATACCTGGATTATGTGATGACAAGAATTACACTGGCCGGCGCCATGTTTATGGCCTTTATTGCTATCTTCCCGGATTTGATCATGGCTTGGCTTAAGATTCCGTACCTGGTGGCATCTTTTTTCGGCGGCACAGGTCTTTTGATCACCATCGGCGTTATGCTGGATACGGTCAAGCAGATCGAATCGCACCTGTTGATGCGAAACTACGAAGGGTTTTTAAAATCCTCTCGTATTAAAGGAAGGCGTTAAGGCATGAAGTTGATTTTGTTCGGTCCTCCCGGTGCCGGGAAGGGAACTCAGGCAAAGCTTATGAGCGAACGTTTCGGATTACCGCATATTTCGACCGGCGATATCTTGCGCAGTGAAGTCCAGAAGAGTACCGAACTGGGGCAAAAGGCCAAAGGGTTTATGGAGGCCGGGCAGCTCGTGCCAGATAGCTTGGTGACCGAAATGGTCAAAAAAAGGATGTCCGCAGGGGATCTGGAAGGCGGCTTTATCTTAGACGGCTACCCCCGCAATGTGGCCCAGGCCAAAACCTTAGATGAGATTTTAAAAGGCGGCATTGACAGGGCAATTTATTTGTCCACGTCGGAAAAAGTGATTCTGCAGCGTCTCACCGGCAGGCGTGTGTGTCCTAAGTGCGGCATCAATTATCATTTGACCAACATGCCGCCCAAAAAAGACATGGTTTGCGACCGCTGCGAAGTCGATCTGTATCAGAGGCCCGATGACAAGGAAGCGACGGTCAAGAATAGATTGAAGGTTTACCTGGAAGAATCAAGTCCCGTTTTGGATTATTACAAGCAACAGGGAAAGTTGGAAAATATTTCTGGTGATTTGGATTCCAGGGAAGTCTTCGAGTTGATTTCTAAGAAGCTTCCGGCTCTTTCTAAGAAATGATACCGATCAAGACCCGCCAGGAAATTGAGCTCATGCAGCAGGCGGGCAAGATTCTGGCAAGTGTCATGGATGAAGTCAGCTGTCTGATCCGGCCCGGTCTGGCCACATTGAGTTTAGATGTTGCTGCCGGAGAAGCCATGACGCGACGGGGGGTGGTATCCGCGTTCAAGGGTTACAAAGGATACCCGGCCATCATCTGTGTTTCGGTGAACGAAACTGTTGTGCATGGCATCCCCGGGCCAAAAAAACTTATTGTCGGAGACATCGTGAGCCTGGATATGGGGATTTGCAAAGACGGATTTTATGTCGACATGGCCAAAACGTTTGCTGTCGGGAAGATTCAGGACGACAAGCAGCTCTTGTTGGATGTGGCCTGTGCTTCTTTGAAGGAAGCCATCGGTGCGATGAAGCCGGAGAACAGGTTATTTGATATTTCCTGGGCGGTACAGAACCATGTGGAATCGCGCGGATTTTCTGTTGTAAAAGATTTTGTAGGCCACGGCATCGGCCGTGAATTGCACGAAGAACCTCAGATTCCGAATTTCGGTCAGCCCCACTCGGGGCCTGTATTAAAAGATGGCATGGTGTTTGCCATTGAGCCGATGGTTAATAGCGGGACGTGGGAGATTGAAGTTTTGGAGGATGGCTGGACAGCGGTCACAAAAGACCGAAAGCCCTCCGCTCATTTTGAGCATACGGTTGCCATTTTAGATGGACAACCCGTAGTCCTGACCGCATAGATATGGCCAAAGAAGAAGCGATTGAAGTTGAAGGTATCATCACCGAGTCGTTGCCCAACGCGATGTTTCGTGTTGAGCTAGAAGGCGGTCATAAAATTTTGGCCCATGTCTCGGGAAAGATCAGGATGCATTTTATCCGGATTCTGCCCGGAGACCGCGTCAAGTTGGAGCTCTCTCCGTATGATTTGACGCGCGG
>JAZDLY010000164.1:0-32146 GCA_043801485.1 Candidatus Omnitrophota bacterium
AGATGAGAGCAGCCGTGCAGTCTCTCGGCAGTGAGAATGTCTTGGGTTTTGATACGGAGACGAGGCCCACTTTTAAGAAGGGCGAATCCTATTCGCCGTCCCTCCTCCAGCTTGCCGCCGGCGACGGGGTATACATATTCCAGATAGGGCGTATCAATTCTCATAAACCGCTTGCCGGTATTTTGGCCGATCGGAATGTGCTGAAAACGGGCATTGGAGTGTCGGATGATATAAAGAAACTGAACGATGTATTGCCCCTCGAGCCTTCAGGTTTCATCGAACTGGCAGGCATGGCGGCCAAGGCCGGAATAAAGAATGTAGGCATACGTGGATTGGCGGCGCTGCTATTCGGTTTCAGGATATCCAAACAGGCGCAGTGTTCCCGCTGGGACGCGCCGACGCTTGCGTACGCGCAGATAGTTTACGCGGCTACCGACGCGTGGATATGCAGGGAGATATATTTCGCGCTGCTTAACATACTAAGCGGAAAGAAAAACTAGAAAATATAGGGCTCTGAATGTTGAATTAATCTGTCTGACAAAAGCACAAGAGGATAATTTCAAGTTTCAAGGGCTAACCCTGATAGCTCTTATAACCAGTCTTTTGATGTTAAAATCTTTTATTTTTGTCATCGTTTTCATCCATCTTTTTGCTTCCCAAATTTTTTAGGGTTTTTGGTTGATTTTGTTGGGGACGAGCATACGGTAGCCTTCGAGAGAGTTGTGGACGAAATTACTCGAAGGCTACCGCGGGCAAGGAAGCGTAACTGCGTGAGAGGAAAGAACATCGTTAATAAAATACTATTAAAATAATGCACATCGCTAAAGAAAAAAATGCACACCTAACTGTGCATTTTTTCAAATTTTGTGTGCATTAAATTGTGCATTATTTTGGCCATGGGATTCCCCGTTTTGCACCGATCTTAGGTTCGGCTGGTGTCATGTTTTACGCCCCTATAAAAAGATAACCCCGCCCGAGCCCTTTCGGGAAGTCGAGCGGGGAGTAAGTATATCCTGTTTGGCTTAGCCCTTTCAATGTTACTTGGTGTCTACCTGGGTGTCTATGCGTCGTGATTTTTAAGGAAATATCGTGTCATGCGATGACACATCATGCACGGGTAAAATTTTGTTTTGTCGTCGAGGAATTTCCGAATATACGGAAAATACACAAGTTACGCGAAATGCCCGGAACCCATTGCGAACGTGATGCTCTCCCAGCTGAGCTACTGCCCCGAGATTGATTGGATTCCCGCTAACGCGGGATTCCCACTAGCGCAGGATTTCGCTAAAATAATATTTTGGTTCTCAATTCGCTAGAATAGTACGTTAAGGCATCATCCCCCGACTCATGATCACGGCTAAATTTTCACGCCGCTTCGTCACGAGGAAATTTTAGCCATTCGTCGGGATTTCGCGAAAATAGTACATTAAAGTGCTTATTCAACTGATGCTTGCGGCGTGCGGCGCGACACATGTGGTGAAGTCAACTTGAGGATTCGTGATCGTCGGAAATGGCTGCAGCGGATCATCCACCAAAGACAGATCTATCTTGACGCACGGGTAGGCTGTGCCATTCTGTAGACGCGCCATGCTGAAACTCATGACATGATCCGAAAGAACCACATATGTGGCATTTGCGGCATCCGGAAAATACCGCAGCTCGTGCAACGGCGCATGGAAGTGATACCCTGACCACGTATCGAAGAAATCTGGCATGCTATCATGATTTGCGTCTTTGCGGACTTGGTACTGCGGGACAAGCGCTGTTCTAAACGGAGACTCCAGGGGCAGGCTGGGATGCAAAGCGCCCAGAGAATTTTGGAGATCGCTGGAAATCCTCAAAAGGATCGTTTCGCCCTCGGTGATTAAAATGGCCTCCAGGTCTGTCGTGCGATTAATCCGCCGCATGGCCAGCTCCACCGAAACCCCTGCCAAAAGAAAAGTGCTGACCAGAAGCATGGCAATGATTAGCTCCACCAGCGTCATTGATTTTTTGTTAAACACGCGGCTCGCTCCACCTCGTCTGCACATCAACCTGACGGCAATCGGAATTGGCAACCGGAGAAACACGGTAACGCCAGGAAAAAATTGTCCCGGAGTGCGTCGCCCACCCGCTCCAGGAACCCGACGGATTCAAAGGATAAGGCGAGGTTTCGTTCCATCTGTCTGCGCGGATATGCTGCCGGAGGTCTTCCATATGATATTTGGTAATTTCTAGTGCCCGCGCCCTGTTCTTAGAACGGCTGATCAGGTACTTGCCCGACAGCATCGCGCTAAATACACCCGAAGCCATCAGCGCCAGCACAACGGCAGAGACAACAATCTCCGTCAAGGTAAAACCTTTGGGATCTTTCATTATTAAATACTAATAGCAGGAGGCCCCTGGAAAGCAGGTGGGCTCATTCTGTATGTCTGTGACTTCCCATGTGCGGCCGCTGCGCGATGCCCTCACTCTAAAGCCGCCGGTTCCTAGCCTCTCAATCGAATACGTCCATCTTCCCGGGCTTATGTCGATCGTTAAAATATTATTGATGGTGGGCAGGCTCGACACTACTCCTGACGAGGGATAATAATTTGTCGTTTGTGAAAAATACTGCTGGTTGGCCGCGCGAATGATCCTTAAGGCAGAACGGGCTTCGGAGTCAAAAGACTTCTCGCGCGCCGCATTATAATTGGGGATGGCGATGGCTGAGAGAATACCGATGATCACAATGACGATCACCAACTCCATCAGCGTAAACGCCAATATTTTTTTGTTCTTCTCCCGCAAGGGCGCTTCTAGGCATTTTTTGAAATTCACAACCCCCCCTTTAGAGCATCTGGGACGTCCCGCCCATAATCCCGTTGGCATCCAACGTTAAAAAATAGGCAAAAATCGATTGCTGCTTTGATGTTCCTGCTGTGCAACGCGTGGCGGTTACCAAAAACCCGCTGGCATGCGGTCCCACCTGATAACTAAAATAATAATGAGGGTTGTTGCAGATGCCGGGAAGGGTGGGCAACTGCAGCTGCGTGAAGCTGAACGAATAAGTGTTGTACTCAAAAAAATAAGCGATTTCCGCCTCGCGGATAGCACCCAGAACATTTCTCGCTTCAGCGGAGCGGCCTTTTTCAACCAGGATAAAATAACGCGGAACGGCAAGCCTGGCCAGAATACCGATCAGGATCGTAACCGTGATGATTTCAACAAGCGAGAATCCCGAAACACGAAAGGATTTTTTTTTCATACTGTTATGGCGGGTTAAAACCTAGGAGAGAGTTTTGTGATATGTACTCTCTCCTAGGTTAGTGAATCCCATTAACCGATTACAACAGCGCCATAGCTGTTGCGTCTCCAGATAAGGTGCCCCCCATCGCGATGCTGATTGTATAAGCGCCGAAGGCCATGTTTTCCACAGCAGCGCCTGTTTGTCGTGTGGCCACCCCCAGAATAACCGATTCAATGCCTGGATTAGCCGTTGCCGTTGCTGCCGGGATCGCGATCGTGAAATACTTTGGCGCCGGAAGCGGCAGGTCAAGCAGTGTCGTGGCCGCTGTGTATCCGCCGTACTGAGCCGCATAACGCATCAGAGAACCTCTGACAGAACCGAGCAAAGTTTTCGCTTCGGCGGCTCTTCCTTTTTCCGCGACTTTGATATACCGCGGCAGGGCGATTGAAGCCAAAATACCGATAACGATGACGACAATAATGAGCTCAAGCAATGTGAAACCTTTCTTTCTTCTTAACATTAGATCCTCCTCTCCAAGGTTATTGAATACTTTCTATATCAAACGCATCTCTGTTCAAAACGTGATTTATTATTTTTGAACACCTCACCCCCTTTCAATTTAACACTTTTTAGTATTCTATCATCTCCCGAGACAAGGTGTCAAGAATTATCCTGCCGTGCGCATCGAAGCCAAGCTAAAGATGGGCAAGAAAATCGAAATAACCAAAGCTCCAATGATGATCCCCATAAACACAATCATGATGGGCTCAAAGACAGCTGCCAGGCGCACCACGAGGGTCGCCAGAAAATCCTGATAAAATTTGGCGATACGCTTGAGCATGCTGGACAACTCGCCGATTTCCTCACCGATGGCCACCATCTGAACAACCATGGGCGTGAAAAAATCGCTTTTCTCCATCGGGGCCGCCATGCTGCGGCCTTCTTTGACTGATTTTTTGATGTACTGGATATTTTCGGCCATCCTCATGGATGTGGAGCTGCGCTCAGAAATCTCCAGCGCGTACAAAATCGGCACACCGCTTTCGATCAAAATCGCCATCGTCGTGGCAAATTGCTCCAGCACCAGAAAACGCATAAAATTGCCCAGAATCGGCATCTTGTACTGGATCTTTTCCAGCCCCTGGCGAAACCACATTTTGTGATGGACGCTGCGGTAAAGCATCACCACGCCCACAATCGCCGCAACCAAATAATACGATTTTTTGGTCATGAGCTCACTGAGTTTGATGACGAATTTTGTCGCAGCCGGCAACTCCACGCCGAAGGACGTCAAGATATTGGCAAAAGTCGGCACAATCTTAACGACAAAAAACACAACCGCGGCAACGGAAATAAAAAACAAAACGCTCGGATAAATCATGGCGGAAATAATTTTGGTGCGGAATGCCTCTGTCTCCTCCAAATAAAAGGCCAGCTTATCCAACACAGCCGGCAAATTGCCGCTGGCTTCCCCTGTTTCGATCAGATTGATCCACAATGGAGAAAAAATCTCCGGAAATTTCGCCAGAGAATCCCGCAGGGTCCGGCCGCCCTCCATGTCCTGATGCACCTGAGAAATCATCTGATGAAGTTTCTTGCTATCGATCTGCTTGAGGATAACATCCAGGGCACGCAACAGGCTCACGCCCGCACCGAGAAGCATAGCCAGCTGACGGGCAAAAAGTACCAAATCATTTTCGCGAATGCCCCCGTGCGTGAATTGATTTTTGGCAATTTTTTTCTCTCTAGTGAAAGAAGGCTCTTTTTTAAACGCTTCAGAGGGGATAATTGAGGTGACGATCAGGTTCTTTTTCTGAAGCTGAAGAACGACTTCGTCCTGGCTGACACCCTCAATGACCCCGACTTCTTTTTCACCGTTGCTCTTACGGCAAATATAGGAAAACTTCGGCATCATTCAACTCCCATCGTGGCGCTCAAAGCCTCTTCGAGCGACGTAATCCCTACCTGAACTTTTTTGAGTCCGCTTTCATACAACGTCAGCATCCCCTTGGCGCAGGCCATTTTTTTAATGCCATGGGCATCAACACCGGCGGTGATTTTAGGCCGTATATCATCATCGACAAACAGAGCTTCGCCGATACATGTCCTGCCGCGATATCCGATGTGATTGCATTTATCGCATCCTTTAGGCTTATAGATCAAATCCTGCAATTTGAACCGTTCCCGCTGTTCAGGGGTGGGCTCATACGGTTCTTTGCAATCAGGGCAAAGGCGGCGCACCAGACGCTGGGCAACAATCAGGACCAACGACGGCATCAAAAGATAAGGTTCAACACCAATATCAATCAGACGTGTCACGGCCGAAGACGCATCGTTGGTATGCAGGGTGCTCAAAACAAGATGCCCTGTCAAGGCCGAGCGCACGCAGATCTGTGCCGTTTCCAAATCACGAACCTCACCGACCATCATCACATCAGGATCTTGCCTCAGAAACGAACGCAAGGCAGAGGCAAACGTCAAACCGATTTCCGGCTTGATCTGAACCTGATTGATACCATCGATGTGGTATTCTACTGGGTCTTCAACAGTGACGAAATTCCGGGCCGTGCTGCGGATCTCCAGAAGGGCCGCGTAAAGACTGGTGGATTTACCGCTGCCGGTCGGACCTGTCATAAAAATCAGGCCGTACGGCATTCGGATCGCCCGACGGAACAACTCCAGCTGCTCCGGCAGAAAACCCATTTGGGCCAAATCAAGAGACATGCTTCCTTTATCCAAAATTCTCATCACGACCTTCTCGCCGTAAATCGTCGGCATCACGGAAATACGCAGATCGATGTTGCGGCCTTCGATACGGACCGTAAAACCGCCGTCCTGAGGTAGCCGCTTCTCGGCGATGTCAAGCTTGGAAAGAATCTTGATCCTGGAGACAATCGGCAGATGCAGGTGCCGTGCAGGAGGCGGAATCTCATGGAGCACGCCGTCAATCCTGTACCGCAGGCTGATGTGCTCCTTAAAAGGTTCGATGTGGATATCGGAGCCCCTTTCGTCAATGGCCTGTTTGATGATCAAATCCACCAATTTGACGACCGGCGCCTCTTCGGCGCGCGCGATCAAACGATCGATACTCAGCTCTTCGGCCTCATACTGCTCCACAGGCAAATCATATTCGTTCGTCGTCCTGTAGGAATCAGACACAGCGGCCTTGAGAATATCGCGCTTGCCATAAAATTCTTCGATGGCCTTGAGGATTTCTGATTTGGTAGCCACCACCGGATTAATTTCACACCCCGTCATCTTGCGCAGGTTATCGATCAGAATGATGTCCAAAGGATCCGTCATGGCGCAAGTGATGGAATTCATGGTTTTGGACAGAGGCAAAACCGCATTCTTGATGGCGAATTCCTTGGGAACCACATGGTCGAGATCCTGATCTCCCGCAGGCTTCAGGAGTCCGGCCCCCATGGAGACATAGGGAAGGTTGAGCTGTTTTCCGAGCGCGACGACGACATCCTCCTCGGTCACGATGCCGAGCTTGAGCAGTATCTCGCCCAGACGCCCCCCTTCTTTGGCCTGGACTTTAATCACCTCGTCCAGCTGGGCCTGGGTGACGATCCCCTCTTTCATCAGGATTTCGCCTAATCTCAAATAAGGGCGTGCGGTCATAATATTATGGAATCCTCCCGATACCAAATCGCTTCGCAGATTCCAGACACCTAGCGCTTAAAATCTGCTCGCTGGTATCGGGATAAATTCGCGCAAATAGCTTACGTCGCTTTACTCCGTAAGCTATGCGCTCATTTAATGTTCCCATTTCTGCATCATCATGTCGATTTCATCGCGCCTCAAGACAGGAACGGACTGCTCTCTTGCAGGCATCTTCAAAGACGTCCCCGTCACGGTCGCGAAATCTGCCAACTTCGGTTTCTCCTCATATCCCACAATCCTCGGCGTCAAAAAAACCAGCAGTTCCCGTTCCTTAATTTCCTTGTTCTTGTGGCGGAAGAAAGCGCCGATCAGCGGCAAATCGCCCAAAAACGGAACACTGGTCCTGACCGTCGTTTCTTTATTCCTGATCAAACCGCCGACAACAATGGTATCCCCGCTTTTAACAGTCAGGGTGGTTGCCGAAGTGCGGACTTCCGGATCCCGCTGAGTGATGCCGGCGATCGTGATCGAGCTTTCTTTGGTCTCTGAAACCGAAGGCTGAACAAACATAGTGATCATGCCATTCTGAATATCCACCTGGGGTGTCACTTTGAGGATAATGCCTGTTATGGCGCGCTCAGCCTCTTCAGAACTTATGTTTCCTGCGTCGTCAAATGTGACTTTAACGCCAATGACTTCGTTGGTGGCAATCCTGATTTCCGCGGTTTCATTGGCGGTGCTCAAGATCCGAGGCCGCGCCAAAAATTTCGTGTCTGTGTCTGTTTTCAACAGCTCCAGGGTTGCCGAAAAGCCGGCGGCACTAAGCGAACCATAGGAAAAACTAGGTGCTGCCGATGGTGGATTAGCCATCCCAATGGTGTGAAACGGAAATCTGGTGCCACGCGAAGCGCCGGTGAGCTCCATCATCGTCTCGCTCATAAGAACCCCAAGCTGATCTAATGTTTCTTTATTAACATCCAGCATTTCCACTTCAATCATGATTTGGTATGCCGGAACATCCAGGAGGGCGATCACTTGATCGATCACCTCGAATTGAGGGGCAACATCTGTGACGATCAGGCTATTGGTCCGGGTATCCACCACCAGCTTCCCGTTGCCGGACAAAACGTTTTTAACGGTTTCCTCAATCCCACCAGGCCTACTGGCAGAGCCAGCTGACGAACCAGCACTACCCGACAATTGCGTGAGGGGGTCTTCCAACCCCCGTTCGATGGCTTTGTCCAAAGGAGAATCTTTGAGACGCGCAAATCTTAAATTATAAATCTTTGTCACAAGCTCGAGGACCGGCTTGCCCGAATCTTTGACGAGAAAAATATTACCGCCAGGCTCAAGTTCATATTTAAGATTGTTGGCTTCCATGATTTTCTTCAGGGCGTCCTGAAGGGGAACTTCGTTTAAATACAATGTCACGGGCCTGTCCTGCACAGACTGGGCGGCGATAAAATTCAAGCCCGCCTGCTCTGAAAAAACCTTCAGGACATTCTTAAGGTTGGCGTCCTTGAAATCCATTGAGATTTTACGGTAGGACTCACGGGAAATCAAATCGCTGTTGTAAAAATCGAAGTCCGCCGCAGAACTTAACGACGTAAAAACAAGCGCCCCGCAGAAAACAGCCGTAAAGGCTACCTGCATCCTCAAGCGAAAAAAATAATGGCTCATCATGCTCTCCCCCTCGGCGTCTTGCCGCTCACATCACTCGAATCAACTATATCTGTCTGATTTGTCACAGCGGGTTCTGTTGTTTCCGCGCTTGGTTCTGTGACATTCGTCTGCTTTTCCGCCAGCCCTGAGGCCCGCTTTAAAAGGAATTGCTGATTTCCGTATTTGACTAAAACCCCTTCTTTGGAAATATCAAGGACCTCAATTTTATCCGAGTCATTGACGATTTCAGACGCAATCCTATCGCCGATGCCGACCACTCTGTCGTTAATGATAGCGCGGGGCTTGTCTGTGCCCCAGGCAATGCCCGTCACTGTCAAAGAAATATTGCTGAAATTCGTCGGCGCCGTCGGTGCACTGGACGACCCAGTCGGTCCCATTTCGATCTGCACCGGCTCTCGCGGAAAAGAAGCCTGAAAAGGATCGCGGAAATCCAGATTGACCTCCATTTCTTGTGCCAGGGTTGAAGCCAACGCATTGACATCCTGGCCAGGAACCAACCATGCCCCCTGCTCTTGACCGTAAACAAAACATCCCAGACTCGCCAGAAGACAAAAAAACGCCAGTCCCGCATCCAACACAACATTCATCATTTTAACAATATTCTTCCCCATAATATTCAGGCGTTATTTCAGATAAATAGCCTCTAGCGTCATGGAAACCTGCAACGACACATCCCCCTTCAGATCTCCCTTGTTGATCATTTCAGATGAGGCAAGGGGACTGGTGGAAACAGACCTGATCCGCCAAAACATCTCGTAGGTTTCGATGTTTCTGATAAATTTTAGCAGCGTTTTATAGGTTGTCTCGCAGACAAGCGAGAACGGCGTCAAGGTATAATTCTTTTCTTCGCGCTTGGACCCGGGTTCAATCTTAGTGATGTTGACTCCGGATCTGCGGCCGATATTAAATATTTTTTCCATAATCTTATTTGCATCCAGCGTGTCCCAGTTGCGCTGCTTGGCTTTCTTGATCTTTTCGTGATAAATGAGGATCGAGTCCAGAGACTGTTTTTTTTCCTGCTCTTCGGAAATCTGCGTTTTTATCCGGTCCGCCTCAAGCATTTGTTGTTGGTAAATTCGATACGCGAAAAAAGAAGCAACGGCAGTCATGACCAGAAGAATAACCTGGTTGCGCTGTTTGGATAAAATTTCTAAATAATTTTGTTCAGCCATGGTCGTCTAGCCGATCATCCCGCCCACGAAGGCCGTGCTTGCTTTATCGCCACCGGTCACATCGAACTGAATATAGGTCAACCCCTGAGATTGCACCTGCCGCACGCTTGTCACATCGATCGATGAAGCGATGTTCTGAAATTCTTCGCTGGATTTTAAATTGGAGACAAACACATTGATGTTGTCGGCCATGGTCTTCTCATCCTGCCAATAGGAATTGCAGACCAACCGCCAAGATCCGCTAACGCTGGAAAAATCCATGTTGCTCAACCAGATGCCCTGCGGCATAAGCCGGGGAAAAATCTCCAGTTTCTTATAAAGAACCGGCAGGCTTTTTAAGATCTGCGTAAAATCGCGTTCTTTGGCCATAAAAACAGCTTCGCTGGCCTTGATGCTCTCCAGGCTTGTCAGGTCTACTTCCGGCAAAAGAGGCGGCTGGTTCACCGTAACCGTTCTCGATTCTTTCTCCAGGGGGAACACTTTGGAGAAGCCGTAGCCATAACCAACAACCATAATCGCCGCCGCAAGGATGAACCCCTTGACCAGGGTCGCCTTTGATTCCTTCAAAGAACTCATACCGATGCGCAGCCAATCATGAAAAGTGGCGACAAGGATCTGCAGCGGCCCTTCGATCCCTTTGACCTTGACCTTAGACAGATTCAGTGTGATCAAGAACGGACGCTCGACGCGCAGCGCAGCGCCCAGGGCCTTGCTCGTGTCGGAAAGCATATCCTGGCGCACATCTTTGCTTTTCAAAAGGTCACCGAGATCGCTAAAGGACACCTTCACCCCGAGCTCTTTGTTGAACTGATCCGCCCAGTGTTGGGTGCTGCGGCCGGAAACGATCAGCATTTCATCGATTTCTTTTTTCAGGAACTGGCGACGATAATAATCCAGGGAAACACGGACCTCGTTGACCAGTCGAAAAAGAATATTTTCCATCTCCTCAGCCGAAGGCTCTCCTGTCCACCCCGCACTCAATTTGATGTCGCGCGTGAAGTACGGAAAACCCCGCTCAACAATCAGGACGTTGGCTTCCGGATAATCGTACTCCAGGATGACATAAGAGCGCTGGCTGGAAACTTTATTTTTAATAACCAGGAGACGGAAAAGACTGAACAAACCCGGCTCAAACGCAACGGCGGTCAGATTGAGCTGTTTGAATAAATTGACGTATCGGTCCAAGGGATCCTGCCGCATCCCGCAGAGAATAACCTCAATGATATTGGCCCTCTGTCGAATGCGGTATTGAAAATCAAAGGCCAGTTCTTCAATTTTAAAGGGGATATATTTTTTCATTTCAAAATTGATGCCGGCCACGAGTTCCGAGGTGGGGATATTGGGCATTTCAAAAAAACGGATGATAAGATCTTTGGGGGGCAGGGAAACAACAATCTGCTGTGTGTCGATTTTGCTGTCCCGGAGTGCCTTCTGAAGAAAAGCGATCATCTCCATTTCCCTATTTTTGAAAATTTCAAAAATCTCTGCGGAGGGAGCGCCGCTCGTCTCTCCTTCCACGCCGGGATAAGGAAGGCACAACAAGGTTTTGACCCGCCCGGCCTTTTGCTGGGTGATGACAAGACCGCGTGCGCTGAAGTAAATTCCGGCTAAATCCTTCTTCGCAAACATATTTAATATATCCATACGCTATTTCACCTTGGCATTGCGCGTTCTGGACCTCAGCCAGCGATTAACGTCCTTTTTATCAAAACGCCAGACGCCGCCAACCTTGATGCCCGAGATCTTGCTCTCATGCAGCCAATTATAAATCGTCTGCTTTTTTAACCTCAGGTAACTTGCCAGTTCTTCGACATCCATCAGACTATACATGGAAAACCCCTTAGTAATCCAGTGACATCCCGAAGATGCGATCTTGCGAGTCGGGAGACAATTTCATTAGAACATAATATTTTTACTTTGTCAATAAAAATTATTAATATCTTTTGTTAAATTTACTTAGATTTACTTGGATTTAACTTTGGAGGGGATTAGTTTCTGGAATAATCGACAATGGCGCGGATGTCAACCGGATTGTAAACGGCGAAGGGTGTGATATGGACAAAATGATCGATGGTCGCCCCTTTTGTGCTTTTCACGGCACCGCTTAAATCAATGCCCCAGGGGATCTGAGCAAGACAAAAGCCATTGCAATAGGGTGTCATGGTTCTCCGGAGATGATCCGTGGCAAAACAAAGCTGGGCATCCGCGACATAAAAGGCCTTGGCGCGACGAATGTCATGTTCCATATGGAGAGTCGTGGAAGCAATGAGGGAAAGCATGGCCGCGGCGATAATGGAAAAAATAATCGCAAAAAACAACATATTGACCAACGCAATTCCTCGATTGACTTTCATCGGCTCCCTCACTTTCTCAAGGAGATACGGTAGTCGTTCCCCTCTGTCTTTATCAGGACAACATGACCTTCGCGGGCAAGCCAGCCGACACTCATCAAAAGCAATTCTCTGGGCTTGTCAATGTTCTTGACCATCTGGCTCAAAGCGCTCTCGCCGTGACCATCCAGATAATGCCAAACATCTCCTGCGGCAATTCCGATTTCCGTAATCATCGCTTTTCCCCCCTGGCTAAACCTGCTTTTTTATTGAGACTCCCACACAAAGGACACGGGCTGATGGTGTTGACCCTGGGTTCCACATAGACGTGAAAACACGTGGAACACTGCCACACATGAACATGCCCGCCGGCTTCCGCACGTCGGAAAGACAGACCAACCGGCAAAAACCACAAGATCCAGATGATCGCAATCTGTCCAATTAAATAATAGCAGATAAAAAAAGAAAAATCAATTTGAATCATCTATTCCTTCAACCGGATGCGCACAGACAAGGACCCCTTGGCCGGGATCCATTCACTCCGGAAAATGGCTTTTTTTAGTTTCGCCATGAGCGCCAGATCCAACGCAGGATCACCGCAGCCGGCAGTTTTTCGAACCTGAGAAACGCGACCTTTGTCATTAAAGAAGACGATGAAATCTGCGGCAGCGGTCAACTCATCGCGGGAAGCAGGTTTTTTCAAATCCGAGAAATCAGGAGTGTACACATAGTGCCCAAAATCAGAAAACCCAAAAACAACGCGGACCACATCCCTGGACTCCAAAGATCCCTCAACAGATCCCTCAACAGGCTCAGGATGCTCTTTTTGTGTTTCGGGCAGCGGGATAACCACATTGGGCTTACCAGCCTGCAGGGCAATTTTCTCAGCCGCCCTGTCTGAGGAAAAATTGAAAGAGGCAAGACCTTTTGTTTTTGAGGCAGCCTTGGCCGACAGCGTCGCCGCAGGCTTGAGATCCTGATCGGAAAGGAAGTTGCCCAAAAAAATAAAGCGTGTCTGTGTTTTTAAAGAAGGGCTGTTTCTGATCACGGGAACAAACACAAAGAAAACCGCCAGATGGCACAAAAAAGAAACAATGGTGTTGGTAAAAATCCTATTCATTCGTGGCAATATGGATCGTTTCTGCGCCTGCATGACGCAAAAGACTCCAGACCCTGACCAGATCGCCGATCTCGGCCCTGGCATCGGCTTTGATCAAAATCGTCAAGTTATCCACGGGCCGAATGGTCAAACTGCGCTCAAACTGATCCAGCGTCATCTTCTCGGATCGAACATAAAGAACATGATCCCTGGCGAGGGTCAAAACAAAACGCCCGCCCGGAGCGGCGGCAGTGACACTTTTGCTTGGCCAGCTGACAGAAATCCCCGAAGGCGCAAAAATAACCCCGGGCAGTGTCAAAAACAAAAATAGAATCAGCAAAACATTGGCCAAGGCCACGGCGTAGAGGAACCGAAAAGATGTTCTTCTGGCAGAAGGTTGCCGCAGATTCACAGAGCCATCCTCCTGTCCAAAAGGTCATTGAGAAGCCTTGTGGCATTTTTCTTGATGTCTTCGATCAAAAAATCAACCCGTGCCGCAAGATAATTGTAGGCCAGCATCCCTGGGACAGCGACCAGGAAACCAGCGATGCTGCACAGAAGGGCCTCCCAGAGCCCCGGCGCAATATCGACAACACCAATCGCCAGAGACGCCATGCTCTTGACCTGAATCATCGCCAAAATCTTGACCATTCCCAATAATGTCCCCACAAGCCCTAAAAGCGGGGCGATCTGAGTCATGGATGAAAGGAAAACAAGCCCCTCTTCTAAATCTGGGGCTTCGTAGCGCAGGGCATTGTCCATCGACTCGCGGATATCATCTTTTGCGCGGTCGTATTTGACCAGGCCTGCCTTGAAAACCCGCGCCATCGCGCAAGGATAACGCTCGCACAAATCAATGGCCTCCTTGATTTGCTGACGCTCAAGACACTCATCAATTTGAATCAAAAAATCCTTTGACGGAAGTTGACTTGTCCCCAATTGCCTGAACTTACCCGCCACCGTCGCAAACATCAAAACGGAAACTAATAAAATGGGAATCATCAGGGGGCCTGCCAGACGCAACAAAGGATTGTTCCAAAAAATAAAAAAGACAAGACCTGCGCACAACAAAAGAAAAAGCATCCTTAGAACTCTGGACAACATCCACCACCTCTCCTATTATTTTTGCCTCATGATCTCAAGTTTTTCTTTTGCGTATTTGGCCTCGGGAACGCTCATGGCGGCAATTTTTTCCAAAATCGCCCTTGCCTCAGTCCAGGATTTTTGGTTTTCGTAAATCTGCGCCACGCGCAGAAGAGACTTGACCACCAAGGACGATTCACTCGGATAAAGATAAGACACTTTCAGGTACCCTTCGATGGCTTCCTGAAGCAGGCCCTCTTCTTCAAACATCTGGGCCAATTGGAATTGAAGCACGGCATTGTTCTCCGCCCCTTCGCGCGCCAAGGCCTGCTCGAATGCCAAAACCGCGTCTTTGAGTTTTTTCTGTCGGCGCAAAACTGAGGCCATTTTAACAAGGGCGGTTTTGGACCAGACATTGCGCTCTTGCGCAACCTGTTCGTAGCATTTTAGGGCCTGGGGCAAATCTGCCTTCAAAAGATAGGCATCGCCACAAAACAACAACGCCCTGGACTCTGTTTCATCGCGTCCAAACTCAACGGCTTGCTGGAAATTCCGCAAGGCCGCATCGATTTTATCCTGCTCTAAGTTCATGAGCCCAATTTCCAGAAAAGCATCGCCCCTTGTTTCATGATGCGGATAGTTGCGGATCAAGCGCTCAAAATATTTCTGGGCATTGAGGTAATCGTTTTTGCTTTGATAATGCTCTCCCAGCCAAAAAAGGATATCTGGAGAAAAGTGCGAATCCGGATAGCGCGTGATGAAATCCGAAAGCCTTTTGTTGGCTTCAGCCTCCTGCCCCATCTGAGCGAAGGCATTGGCGATCTCGTATTCGGCCTTCTGAACCAGGGTCACCTGATTGGTGAATTCTTTTTGGATCGTCTCAAATACGTCGATGGCCGCCTTAAACTCGGAAAGGTTCATGAGGGTCTCACCCAGCAAAAAAACAGCCTGCGGCCGATACGGCGAATCTTTGAAATGGGTCAAAAATTTCCCAAACTGCGCTTTGGCAGCCGCAAAATCGCTTTTCTGGAAATAAACCACCCCCAGAGAATAATCGGCGTCGTCGGCCAGCTTTGTCGATGGATAATCCTTGAGGAGTTGACGAAGGGCGAGAATGGCAGCGTCAAGGTCTTTCATTTTGAGAAACGTCACACCGATCTGATATTGGACATAATCGTGATAAACGCTGTCCGGAATCGTTTTAAGGAAATTCTGATAGGCCTCCAGCGCCTTTTTGTACTCGCCGGTATCCTGATAAACATCCCCAATCTGGCACATGGCACTGATCTTGAAAATCTTGTCCTGTGTCAACGTTGCCACTCTCTGGAATTCTTCCTGGGCCGAGCGAAAATCTCCGATTTTTAAATAGGCCCAGGCCAAGCCGTATCGGATGCGATCCGTCAATTCTCTCGTGTCTGCATAGAGGCCGGAGGCGGCCTTCAGGGCATCCATGGCCACGCGATAGGCCGTGATCGCATCATCAAAACGCTCCAAATAATACAACGCCTCAGCCTTGCCGAAATAAGCCAGGGGCGCGTATTCGGCGCCATTCTCGGCTCCGATCACACGGTCAAAAAAGAACAGAGACTGCTCGTATTCTCCCAATCCGCTCTTGAGCACGGCCCGGCCCAAAAGAACGGCCAGAGACGCCTCATCAGGAAATTCATCAAAAATCTTCTGGGCCTCGCCATAGTTCTTGAGCTTGAGCCACGACCACCCAAGGCCGATCTTGGACTGTGTGATCTCTTCGGGATCCGTCGATTGACGCTGGGCCGTCCGATAGGCCTGGATGGCTTCGTCGAATCGACCGAGGTAGAAATTCGCCTCGGCCAAAAGCAAATAGGCCCGGGACAATTGGCTTGTTTGAAGATAACTGGCTATGAAACGTTCGATTTCTTTCCGCAGTTCTTCGTAATCACGAAGACGATACAGCGCCTCACAAATGCCCAGCCACGCTTCTTCGGCCACAGACACATCTTTGGCCTCAGAAAGAAGAGCGCGGAATGTCGCGGCCGCATCCTGAAATTTTTGATCGTTCAACTGGACCTGTGCCAAAGCCCTTGTGGCTGCCACGCGATAGGAAGAATCCTTGTAGGTATTGATGAGCTGCTGATAGAAGTCTTTGGCCTGGCTCCAGGCCCTGCCTTTGGCATAAACCTCGCCCAACCAAAAATAAATTCTGTCCCGGAAAGCCTCGGCTTCAGGGAGCTTGAGCAACGACTCAAACTGATCCAGGGCCTTATAGTATTTTTCCTTGGCAAAGTAACATTGGCCGATATAGACCTGTGCCTCCAGCCTCTTGGCGCTGTCCATATGGGTTTTTAAAAAACGATCAAAGAGGGTCAAGGCCGTATCGTAAAAACCGTCTTGATAGGCCTTGGCCGCCACATAAAAGGCATCTTCTTCTTTCTTATTGAGGGTTTCCGCCGAGGCGCCTGCAATGCAAGACACAACAAAAACAGCAGCCAGCAAGTGACTCGTTAATCGTTTTTTCATAAGCAAACGCTATGTTTATGACGCCGGTTGCCTTGGCTTCGTTCTCCGCAGGACCGCTGTGAACAAATCCAAGTCAACCGCTGAATACACATCCATTAGCTTTAAGCGTTAAATCCTTAACTTATTTTGTTGCCTTTAAGATTTTGCGCAGGTACTGGCCGGTATAGGAGCTCTTGACGCGTGAAATCTCCTCAGGAGAGCCGCAGGCAACGACCTGACCGCCCCGGTCGCCCCCCTCCGGTCCGAGATCAATGCAATAATCCACGCATTTTATCACATCCAGGTTGTGTTCAACAACTAAAACCGTATTGCCCAGACCAACGAGACGCTGAAGTACGAACAGTAGTTTTTCCGTATCGGCAAAATGCAGGCCGGTGGTCGGCTCATCCAAGATATAAAATGTCTTTCCCGTGGAGCGCTTGCAGAGTTCACTGGCCAATTTCACGCGCTGGGCTTCGCCGCCGGAAAGCGTCGTCGCCGGCTGGCCGAGATGGATATACCCAAGGCCCACATCGGTCAAGACCTGCAGGGTATGCCGGACACGCGGGATGTGTTCAAACAAACTCAAGGCACTTTCTACCGGCATTTCCAGTACATCTGCAATGGACTTGCCCTTGAATTTGATGGCCAATGTGGCTTCATTGAATCTTTTCCCTTTGCAGATTTCACATTTCACGTAGACATCGGGCAGAAAATGCATTTCGATTTTTTTGATGCCGTCCCCGCCGCAGGATTCACACCGTCCTCCCTTGACATTAAAACTAAACCGTCCCAGCTTATACCCGCGCGCCCTTGACTCGGGAAGCCGGGCAAAGATATCGCGAATCAAAGAAAAAACACCGGTGTAGGTTACAGGGTTAGAACGCGGAGTTCGGCCGATCGGGGATTGATCGACGACAATAACCTTATCGATGTGTTCAACGCCCCTGATGTTTTTAAACGCACCAGCCTTGATCTTGGAGCCGTTCAATTTCTGCGCCAGTGCCCGATAAAGCGTCTCGTCGATCAACGTCGACTTTCCCGATCCGGAAACACCGGTGACACAGATAAATACTCCTAAAGGAAATTTCACGCGGATATTTTTCAAATTGTGCTCGCTGGCGCCGATGACCTCGATGCTAGAACGTTCCTGAAAATTCCGGCGGCCGGAAGGAATCGCAATCTTCGACTCGCCGTTTAAAAATTTTGCCGTCAAAGACCGCTTGCAGCCAAGCAAATCCTGCAAGCGTCCGCTGAACAATACCTGGCCGCCATATCGACCGGCCCCCGGCCCCAGATCAACAATATGGTCTGCGCTGCGGATTGTGGCCTCGTCATGCTCGACAACCAAAAGGGTATTTCCCAAATCCCGCAGGGACTTCAATGTGTCCAAAAGCTTGCGGTTGTCTTTGGCATGGAGGCCGATGCTCGGCTCATCCAAAACATACAAAACGCCAACCAAACCAGACCCCACCTGGGTGGCCAGGCGGATCCTTTGGAATTCTCCGCCGGAGAGCGTCTGGCTTTTACGATCCAGAGTCAAATAGCCCAGGCCCACATCGCAACAAAACCGAAGTTTTTCTTTAACATCTTTGAGGGCCTGAGACGCGATGAGTTTGTCGCGGCGGGACAACTCCAACGACTGAAAAAAATCATGCGCCTGCGCCAAGCTCATGCGAGTCACATCCCAGATGGATTTATCCTGGATGGTCACGGCCAGACTTTCTCTTTTTAGGCGCGAGCCGTTGCAGACAGGACAAGGCATCTGCGACATATACTTGGCGATTTCTTCTTTTAAAAACAGACTGTCTGTTTGCGAAAACAAGCGCCCTAAATGGGGAATCAAGCCCTCGAAACGCCGGCCCCAAATTACTTCATCGCAACCATAGAGAATACAATGCCGGTGTTCTTTTTTTAATTTTTTAAACGGCGTATCCAGGTCAAAGCCAAGACGGCCCGAGAGCTCGCGCAAGAGACTACGGTAATAAAGCAGATACCCCTTGCCTCCTCGTTTCCAGGGTTCCAGGGCCCCTTTCAAAATGCTCTTTTCCGGATCCGGGACGATCAGCTCATCGTCGAATTCCATTTTAAGGCCAAGGCCATTGCAAGCAGGGCAGGCGCCGTAAGGCGAGTTGAAAGAAAAAATCCGCGGTTCAATCTCGGCCAAGTTGATCCCGCAATGAGGGCAGGCATACGTTTCACTGAACAACATGTCTGCCGACGGACCACGCCCCTCTCCGGCAACCAAAACAACCCCTTGGCCGAATCTCAGCGCCGTTTCCACGGAGTCCGTCAGCCGTGTCTTCATGCTGGCATCGACCACGATACGATCTACCACCGCTTCGATGTGATGGATTTTGTAACGGTCCAGACGCAAGTCTTTGTCCAGCTCGACGATTTTTCCGTCAACGCGGGCCCGCACAAAACCGTCCTTTTGGATCTGGGACAAGATCGACCTGTATTCCCCTTTACGCCCTCGGATCAAGGGTGCCAGGATCTCAATCTTTGCCCTGGCTTTGAGGCGCAAAACCTGAGCGACGATTTCCTGCACGCTCTGGCGCTGCACTGGACGAGCGCATTCCGGACAATGGGGAATGCCGATGCGGGCAAACAACAATCTCAAATAATCATAAATCTCTGTCTGGGTTCCGACGGTGGAACGCGGATTCCCTCCGGCAGTGCGTTGCTCGATAGAAATCGTAGGCGACAGGCCTTCGATGGCATCTACATCCGGCTTCTGGAGCTGTTCCAAAAACTGGCGAGCGTAGCTCGACAGACTCTCCACATAACGACGCTGCCCTTCGGCATAAATCGTATCAAACACAAGAGACGACTTGCCGGACCCGGATAGACCCGTGACAACCACAAGTTTGTTGCGGGGGATTTCCAGATGGATATTTTTGAGATTATGTTCCCGGGCGCCCCGGATGATCAACGTTTCTTTTTCCATGAGATATGATGTATGAACACCAGAAATATTTCCTTGTTCGCTAACGCTCACAAGGACTCCCGCTAACGCGGGATTTCGCTAGTCCACCTTCGGTGTAAAATTGTGCTCAATTCGCTAAAACGAAAGATTAAGGTGCTCGTTTGGGAGTAAGCTCCGCAGACCTGCCTGCCAACAAGTGCAGGCATCTAGCGAAATCCCGCCGAAGGCGGGAGATGAGACCACGATACTTTGAGAGGCGAAGTGAAGAGGCCCTTCGCCCCGGCGCAAGGCCGGGGCGAAGGGCCTGTGGACACACTACCTTTTTTTCTTTTTCTTCTTGCCGCCTCTGACCAACTTGGCGCAAGCAACATCGCCCTGCTTGTCAAGAAAATAGAGATATCCGTCTTTTTTCTTGATTCCCACCTTGGCCACTTTCTTAGGCTTGCCACCTTTTTTCTTGCCTCTGGCCATAAGTGCGCAAGACACATCGCCCTTCTTATCGATGAAGTAAAGATAACCCTTCTGCCTCTTTACGCCGACTTTTGCGACTTTCATTGCCATTTGTCTTCACCCCCCTTCCTTTGTGAATTTTTTAATGCCATTATGTCCCAACGCGAGCAACTTCAGAAATCCCGGCAATCGTTTTCAATGCCGAGAGGATGGCCAACGCACTTGTCTTCGGATTGTCCGGGCTCGCCACATTCTCGCATCTGATTTTCAGCGTCCCTGCGCTTGATTCTGCATCAATAACGTGGAGATTACGCTTAAGATACGGCGAGACCCAAATGCGCACCTGGGGCGTCACAGTTCCTCCTGCCGCCAGGCTCAGGAGGGCAACCACGTTGATGTTCTGGGGGAATGCCCTGACCGCCTCGGCGGGCGTTCCGGAAAAGATAACTTTCTCTCCAAAAATCTTATCCACATCGATATTATTTTTCACAAGATAATCCGCGCCGCGCAATGCCGCTGGCGGCTTGTAGGTATTGAGGGTCAACCGGTCAATTCCAACGACAGAATAGGCCCGGATACCATCCAAGCCGGCAATGGCACCGCTTGGAAAATAAATCTTTTTCCCATTTTTCCGCGCAAGCCCAAAAAGCTCTTTTTCGCGGCCTAAGACGCCGCCGATGCTCATGATCAAAACATCCTTTTTTCCCGAGAGCGCCTGACAGGCAATACCAAAAGATGCCTTCGCAGAAGCTGCCTCAACAACAAGATGGCTTTGCCGGATCAAGTCTTTTAATGAGAGCGCTTTGGCTGTCTTGATCTCCCTGGCCAGGTTCGCGGCTTTTGCGCTGTCTAAATCGCACAGGGCCGCGACGCAAAACCCCTTGCTCAACTTCTTTGAAATCATCCGGGCCAGGGTTGAACCGATCGCCCCGCAACCCACGATCCCGATTTTTATTTTTGTGCTGGCCATGTGCCTAGTTTGCTCTCAGCATCATGTTGTCAACGAGCCTTATCTTGCCGATATGAACTGCTAAAAGAAGCAAAGCGCGCTTGGCGATCCGGCCAATTGGCCGAAGAGAATTCTCGTCCACGATTTCGATGTATTCGATGTGCGCAGACGCAGCCCTCTTGATGAAATCAACCAGGGCTGCTTTGATTTTTGCCGAATCCCTCGTGCCTCCTGCCACCATGCGCTGGGCAGATTTCAGGGCCTGATACAACACAACCGCATCCCGACGCTGGAGACCAGAAAGATAGGCGTTGCGCGAACTCATGGCCAGGCCATCGTTCTCGCGGACAATCGGCAAGACGCAAATCTGAATTGGCATATTAAGGTCCTCTGTCATTTTACGGATGACGACTGCCTGCTGAGCGTCTTTCTGCCCGAAATAGGCCTTATCCGGCATTGCCGCATGGAACAATTTTGCCACAACTGTTGTCACGCCGGCAAAGTGGCCTTTACGCCGCAGGCCGCACAACACATCGCCCAGAGCCCTGACTTCTACTTTCGAGCAAAAACCCGACGGATACATCTCTTTGGCAGAAGGCAGAAAAAGAATATCGCAGAGACCTTTGAGACGATTGCGATCTTTTTGCAAGGGACGGGGGTAATGTTGGAGGTCTTCCTGAGAACCAAATTGGAGTGGATTGACAAAAATGCTCACAACAACAATGTCGTTGTCTTTGCGGGCACGGCGCACTAAAGACAAATGCCCTTCGTGCAGCGCACCCATGGTCGGCACAAATCCAATCGTCTTGCCTTGCGACCTAAGGCGTTTGATCTTCGCTTGAAGCTCTTTGTTTTTTTTAATTGTAACCACTATTTGCCTTTTAAAGCGGTTCGTCTATGGACTATCGACCCTGCCTGCCGGCAGTGCAGGCATCGACTATCGACTCTTTTTCACAGGCATGGCAAGCCAACAAATCAAATACACAAGCACGCCAAATCCCCAAAAAATCGTAGTGATGAGAAAAACAATACGCACAAGCGTCGGGTCAATATTGAAATACTCCCCTAACCCTGTGCACACACCGGCCAGCTTCTTATCTTCAGTCGAGCGATATAGTCTCTTCAATTTTCCGACACCTTCCTTTCGCAGTCAGTCCATCCAGCAACACCGAGACCTTTTTATTGGAAACCGGATGTTGCCACGTCGGCGAAACATCCGCCAGAGGCCTCAAAACAAACGCCCTTTTGTGCAGGCGAGGATGCGGTATTTCGCAATCAGGCTCCCGGACCACAATATCGTCGCAGGCCAAAAGATCCAGATCGATTTCCCGGCTGGACCACCGAGTCTTGTCTTTTTTTCTGCCCAGGCGCTCTTCGATCTCTTTTAAAACCAAAAGCAACTCCCGGGGCTCTAAGTCAGTGCCCAGCTCCAGCACAGCATTCAGGTAATCTCCTTGTTCATCGCCTCCGGCCAACGGCTCGGATTCATAAACAGGAGAAATCTTTCTGATCGCGATCTTATGGTTTTCTTTTAAAAGAACAAGGACATCTTTCAAGTGTTGCAACCGGTCGCCCAAATTTGATCCCAAGCCGATATAAGAAATCATAAATCTAGGTTTGGGCCTCATCACTTACGCTCGCTTGATGCTCGCATAAGTGATGGCCTCATTCACATCAACACATCCACGCAATAAACCTTGATGCGCTGGAGTGCTTCTTTAAGCTTTTCTTTGTCCACCGTCAGCGCAAAACGCACATAGCCTTCGCCGTGCTTGCCGAATCCGACGCCCGGTGTGGCCACAATGCTGGCGCGCTGAAGCAGCAATTGCACAAATTCGATCGAAGATTTCATCTTGCGAGGCAGCTTGAGCCACACGTAAAAAGTTGCCTTGGACGGCTCCACCTTCCAACCCAGATTTTTCAACCCATCCACAAAAACCTGTCTGCGTTCGGCATAAACTTTGTTGTTCTGCTCAACGAAACTTGCTCCCTCCTTCAGGGCAGCGATGCCGGCAATCTGGATCGCCTGAAAAATCCCCGAATCAATATTGGATTTGACTTTGGCTAACGCCGCCACAACCTGCTCATTGCCGCATACCCACCCAAGCCTCCATCCGGTCATATTGAATGTTTTAGACAACGAATGGAATTCAACACCGACCTCTTTGGCGCCCGGAATTCCCAGGAAACTCGACGGTTTGTATCCATCAAAGGCAATTTCCGAATAGGCAGCGTCATGACAAACAATGATATTGTGTTTGGCGGCAAACTCAACAACGCTCTGAAAAAAATTGTTCTCAGCCGTGGCCGACGTGGGGTTGTTGGGATAATTCAAAAACATAAGTTTTGCTTTTTCAGCCACGGACGGCGAAATATCTTCTAAGGCCGGCAGGAATCCGTTGGACGCACGCAGAGCCATGGGTTGAGGTTTCCCGTCTGCTAAGATGGTGGCATTGCGGTACGGCGGATAACACGGATCCGGCACCAAAACAGAATCGCCTTTGTCCAGAAAAGCAATGGGGATGTGGGCAATTCCCTCTTTGGAGCCGATCAAAGGCAGGACTTCTTTGGCGGGATCCAGTTCGACGCCAAAGCGCTGCTTATACCAATCCGCAATAGCCTGGCGCAATTCCGGCATGCCCTGATCCAGGGCATAGCGGTGGTTTTTAGGATCCTTGGCCGCTTCATAAAGTTTCTCGATAATAAAACCGGGCGTCGGCATGTCGGGATCTCCGACCCCTAAATCAATCAGGTTCTTTCCTTCCTGGCGCGCCTGGCGCTTGGCGCTATCTATCTGGGCAAACAAATACGGCGACAGGCTTTCACATTTTTTGGACAAAGAAATATTCATCTGCTGGCTCCTATCACATCCGTCATGGTGAACAACCCTTTCTTTTTCGTCACAACAAATTTTGCGGCCGCCAGGGCTCCCTTGGCAAAAATATCGCGCGTCTTGGCCGAGTGCGATATCCTGATCGTATCCCAGGGACTGTCAAAAACGACTTCATGATCCCCAATGATCTCGCCTTCGCGGACCGATTGGATATCGACATGTTCCTGCTTTCTCAATTGACAAACCAACTGTTGCAGCCATTTGGCGGTGCCTGACGGTGCGTCTTTTTTGTGAATGTGGTGGGCTTCGGTCATGCGCACGCTGTAATCCGACGGCAGGGTCTCGGCCGCCCGCCGGACCAACGCGTAAAGAAGGTTGACGCCGACGGACATGTTTGGCGCAAACACAATGGGGATTTCTTGCGCGGCTTTGGAAACTTCGCTTTTCTGTGCCTCGGACAGACCGGTGGTGCCAACCACGAGCGGTTTTTTACAGGCAAGACAAAGTGCCACGTGTTCACTCGTTGCTTGCGGCGAGCTAAAATCAATAAGGACATCGATATCTTTGATGCCTTCCGCGGATGAGGCCACCACCAGGCCCGCCACAGAGCTGTTCGCCTGCGGATGTCCAGCGCGTTCCAGGGCCAGGGCAATCTTGAAATCTCTGTCCTGGGAGGCCAACGTCAATATCCGACTGCCCATCTTTCCCAGGGCGCCGCTCACACCAAGTTTGATCACTTTTTGTTGCATCAAAATTCAGCCTTTCAGCAATCCGTAATCCCTGAGTGCTGTTTTGAGTTTATCAAAGTTCTGAGGCTCTATGGCGCACATCGGCAGCCGCAGAGACGAATCGCACAAACCCAATAATCCCATCGAAGTTTTCAACGGAATGGGATTTGTTTCAATAAACATGGCCTTGACCAGAGGCGCCAGGCGATCGAAAAGCTCTTTGGCTTTTTCTAACTTGGCCTCCTGATAGGCCTTGACCATCTGTGCCACGTCCGCAGGCACGATGTTGGCGACCACTGAAATCACCCCTGTACCGCCGAGCTCCATTACCGGCAAGGTCAGCGCGTCGTCCCCGGAAATCAGGTCAAACCCAGGACCGCAGAGTTCTTTGATTTTTTTCATTTGTGCAAGATTTCCGGAAGCCTCTTTGACCCCGACGATATTTTTGCAATCCCGGGCCAATTTCGCCATGGTCTCAGGTTCGATATTCACCCCGGTGCGCGAAGCAATATTGTAGAGAATAATGGGAATCTCGACAGACCCGGCAATCGCTTTGAAATGCTCATAAAGTCCTTTTTGCGTCGGCCGATTATAATACGGAGAGACCTGAAGCGATGCGTCCGCGCCGAACTTGGCAGCGTGGCGGGTGAGCATAATGGCTTCTTGCGTGGAGTTGGATCCGGTCCCCGCAATCACAGGAACTCGTTTTTTGACCTGATCGATCGTCACCTCAACCACATGATCGTGCTCCTCATAGGTCAAGGTGGCGGATTCGCCTGTTGTCCCGCAAGGCACAATCCCGGATGTCCCGTTCTGAATTTGAATATCGATCAGACGTCTTAATGTTTTTTCATCAACCCTGTCGTTGCAAAATGGCGTCACCAGGGCAACCATAGAACCCTTAAACATGAACAACCCCCTGAAAAACTATTCTGGCACTTCCTTCTAACCACACATCGGAAATTTTTTTCCTGGATGCCCTGAAATACACCTTCAATACGTCCCCGCTCCGGGTCACGACGCGCACGGCCTGGTTGCCGCGGTTCTGTGTCCGGCCATGATTCAACGTGGCGATGATGGCCGCTGCCACAGATCCCGTACCACAGGCCAGTGTCTCGTCCTCGACGCCGCGTTCATACGTACGCAGAGAAACCGAACCGTTGTCCCCCACCTTGATGAAATCCACATTGGTACCTGCTGGTTTAAAAATTTTGTGATGGCGGATAAAACGACCGACTTCACGAACCGGAACCTCGTCAATATCGGCCACTTCCATCACCGCATGCGGCACACCGGTATTGACGTAATCGAGATCATATTCCTTGCCGCGGATCTGCATTTTGATATCCAGTTTCAAATCCTTCGGATCCGTCAGCTTAAGTCTGACACTGTCCCGGTTGACCCGCGCTAACAAAAGACCGGCCTTAGTCTGGATGGTCAATGCCTTTTTTCTAGTTTTGCGGGCCACCAACAAGGCCGCGCATCGCGCGCCGTTTCCGCACATCTCTGCCTCTGAGCCGTCGGCATTAAAGATCCTCATGCGAACATCGGCCTTCTTTGTCCTCTGAAGGAACAAAACTCCGTCGGCTCCAACACCGTATTTTCTATCGCAGATCTTTTTTACTAATATCTGTGGACTGTGGACTATGGACTGTGGACTGTTCTCAATCACCACGAAATCATTGCCCGAGCCTTCCATTTTTGTGAACGCAAGACCTTTCATAAGCGAACGACCTTCTCTTGCTTCATCAGATCCGTGAATGTTTCGCGGCGCCTGATGAGCTGATATCGATGGCCTTTGACCAGGACTTCCGCGGGCCTGCAGCGCGAATTATAATTGGACGCCATGGAAAACCCGTAAGCGCCTGCCCCCATCACGGCCAAGACATCGCCTGCCTCAAACAAAGGCAACGGACGGTCTTTGGCCAAAAAATCGCCGCTTTCGCAAACCGGGCCGACCACATCCGAGGTCCTCATGCCAACCCTGCGGGCAACCCTGGACCGATCCAGGGGCGCGATCTCGTGATAGGCCTCGTACAACGCCGGACGGATCAAATCATTCATGCCGGCGTCCACGACCACAAAACGTTTGGCCGGCGTTTCTTTGATATAGAGAACCCGAGCGAGCAAAATGCCGGCATTGCCGACAATAAAACGCCCTGGCTCCAGAATAATTTTCAGACGTGTTTTTTTGAGGAGCGGCAACACGCCTGCTGCAAATTCTGCGGCGGTCTGCGGTTTTTCGTCTTTGTAAATAATGCCCAGGCCTCCTCCGATGTTGAGCCATTCCAACCGCACGCCCAACTTTTTGAGCTCAGCGATAAGGGCCACGATCCGTTTTAAGGCCGATAGAAAAGGCCCCACCTGGGTGATCTGTGAACCAATGTGCACATGAAGACCTAAGATTTTGACGTTTTTAAAATGGTCCCTGTTCAAAAAGATCAGGCGCGCCATTTCCAGGTCCACGCCGAATTTGCTTTCCACCGTGCCGGTCGTGATGTAGCGGTGCGTGTGCGCATCGATGTTCGGATTCAGGCGCACGCAGACCCGGGCGACCTTTTTGGCCTGCAAAGCCGCTTCGCTCACTGCAGCCAATTCCTGCAACGACTCGACATTAAAAAAGAAAATGCCTGCGCGGAGTGCCTCCTTAATCTCCTGTTTTGTTTTGCCAACGCTGGCATAGACGATTTTCTTCGGATCGGCTTTGATGCGCAGGGCCCGCGCCAGCTCGCCGCCGGAAACGATATCCAACCCCGCCCCCTGCCGGATGAGCATCTTTAAAATCGAAAGGTTGGAATTGGATTTGACCGAAAAACAAATAAGCGGCCTGACCGGACTAAAGGCTTTTTTGAGTTTCCGGTAATGGTCGAGAATGGTTTTTTGGCTATACACGTAGAGGGGCGTTCCAAACTTCAAAGCCAAGTCCCTGACCCTGACGTCTTCACAATAGAATTCGTTATCTCGATAATGAAATTCGTGCATTGTTAATTCCGAATCACAGATTTTTTTGACGCCACGCAAAAATGCGGATCCAGCCGTTTCAAAACCTCTTTTCTCTTTAGTTTTGTGCAAAACTGATTCAGCTCATCTTGAGTCAGTTCTTTGACAGCCCGGCCGGTTTCATGGGAATAGCGGATAAGCTGCCCAATGACCTCATGGGCCTGCGCAAACGACACACCACCCGACACAAGATAATCCGCCAGGTCCGTTGCATAAAGCGAATCATCCGCCAGCTGAACGTCGATATTTTTCTTATTCATGCGGACGGTCGCAAGCAACCCCGCCAAAATCACAAGCTCATCCTCCACAAGCGAAATGGCACCAAAGAGTGGTTTTTTATCCAGCTGCATGTCCCGGTTGTAGGACAAGGGCAGTCCTTTCATCGTCGTCAAAACACTGACCAAGTATCCCTGGAGCGTGCCCGTGTGACCCCGCATGAGCTCCAGGGCATCCGGGTTTTTCTTCTGAGGCATGAGCGAGCTGCCCGTGCAATACTCATCACCGATCTCCGCAAAGCCGAATTCTTGACTGGACCAAAGGATAAAATCCTCGGCCAGACGCGAAATATGCATGCCGATGACGGCCAAGACGGACAAAATTTCGATCACAAAGTCCCGATCGCTGACCGCCGCCAGACTGTTGGACGACGGAGTAACAATATCCGCCAATCCGCCAAGCTTTAAACTTTTAAGCGCCTTTTTGATCTGAACCTTATAGACGCCGGCTGAAATGGGCGTGCCAGCCAAAGCCCCGGACCCTAAAGAAATATCCAGTCGGTTGAGCGCATCTTCCAGACGGAGCGCGTCGTTTTTAAACATCATCGCGTAGGCACCCAGGTAATCCTTGAATAAAACAGGCTGCGCATGCTGAAGGTGCGTGTAGCCGGGAACGACCAGACCGTTGTATTTTTTGGCCAACGCATAAAGGCTGTTGCGCACCCCAGCCAAAAGGTCCTGCAGCTGAACGCCAGAAATCATGCAATAAAGCTTGGTATCGAAAACAACCTGGTCGTTGCGCGAACGGCAGGTCTGAAGCTTCTCGGCCAACTTGCCGATCTTCTTCGTCAGCACCTGGTGAATATTGGTGTGGATGTCTTCACTTGAGAAGTCATACGGAAACTCCCCTTTTTTGACAAGTGCCAGGCATGACAAAATGGCTTTTTTGAAACGCGTGAATTCCGAGGCCGTCAAGAGCTTGGCGCCGAACAGGACGTGCACGTGAATGATCGAGCCGATGAGATCGCACTTGGCCAGCCGGTAATCCGTCATGATTGAAGAACTGAATTCTTCAAAAAACGGATCAGCCTGTTTCTTGAATCTTCCACCCCATAGTTTTTTACTCATCTTAAACCCCTATTTTTGATACGGCAAACCCCAAAGCCGGATAAAACCTTCTGCCAGCTTCTGGTCAAATTGATCCTTCTCTGTATACGTCGCCAGGTCTTGGCGATACAGCGACTCAGGCGACGTGCGGCCCACAACCGTGCAATTTCCTTTAAAAAGTTTTAGCCGCACCGTGCCCGTAACATTCTTCTGGGACTCTTTGACAAAAGCATCCAGAGACTTTTTTAAGTCCGTATACCATAGGCCGTAATACACCAACTCGGCGTATTTGTGTTCCAGAGACTGTTTGAAATGCAAAAGCTCCCGATCCAACACAAGGCTTTCCAAATCCTTGTGCGCCGTATACAAACAGGTCGCTGCTGGAAACTCATAGATCTCCCGAGACTTGATCCCTACGAGTCTATTTTCCACCATGTCCACCCGGCCAACGCCGTTCTTGCCGGCAATGACGTTGAGTTTTTCGATCAGGCTCTGGAGCGAGAGTTTTTTTGAGTTCAGCCCGACCGGAACACCTTTTTCAAAATTGATTTCAATCAGCGTTGGCTTGGCCGGGGCCTTCGCAGGGTCCAGCGTCATCTGGTACGCATCCTCGCAAGGCGCATGATCAGGATCCTCCAATACGCCGCATTCGATGCTGATTCCCCAGAGATTTTTATCGATGCTGTAGACCTTTTTTTTCGTCACATCCAAAGGAATGCCTTTTGCCTTGGCGTAATCAATTTCCTGTTCCCGGGATTTAAGCTCCCAATCCCGCACCGGTGCTATAATCTTGAGTTTCGAATCCAGGATGTGCGCGGTCACTTCAAAACGCACCTGGTCATTGCCTTTGCCTGTGCAGCCATGGGCCACGGCCGTGGCAGACTCGCGATGCGCCACGTCCACCAAATGCTTGGCGATCAAAGGCCGTGTCAGGGCAGTTGCCAGTAAATACTTTCCCTCGTAAGCCGCATGAGCCTGCAGCGTTGGCAGAACAAAATCTTTAACAAACTCCTGCTTCAGGTCGCCGACAATAACTTTTTTGGCTCCGATTTTCAACGCCCGGCTTTTTGCATCGGCAAAACTCTCTTTCTGCCCGACGTCGGCCATGTAGGCGACGACATCCCATCCGCGATCCTTCAACCATTTGATCGCGCACGATGTGTCCAATCCGCCGGAATATGCCAAAACAACTTTTTTCATATAAGGACTCCTTGGAGTTTAAATATTCTCGATCAACTTGAGCATAATCGCTTTTTGCACGTGCAATCGGTTTTCCGCTTCGTCAAAAACAACAGAGCCAGGCCCGTCAATAACATCGTCGGTGATTTCCTGGCCCCGGTGCGCAGGCAAACAATGCATGACCAAGACATTTTTGTTGGCGCAGGCCACCATCTCTTTGTTGATCTGATATTTTTTAAAAATCTTGGCGCGGTTTTTTGCCTCCTCTTCCTGCCCCATGCTGGCCCAAACGTCTGTGTACAAAACATCCGCACCTTTGGCAGCTTCGCGAGGATCCTGCGTGACGACTATCGTTGCCCCTGTGTCAGCAGCCTGAGCCTGGCTGGCCTGCAAAATCTCTTTGCTGGGACCAAATCCTTTTGGCGCTGCCACCTTCATGTTCATGCCCAACATGCTTGTAATCTGCAAAAGCGAGTGACACACATTGTTGCCGTCACCGATAAAACTCAACGTCAAACCCTTGAGGCTGCCCCGTTTTTCTTTAACGGTGAAAATATCCGCCAGGGCCTGACAGGGATGGTAGAGATCGCTCAAACCATTGATCACGGGCACCAGGCAATGCTGGGCCAGTTCCTGGAGCTCTTTGTGTTTGAACACCCTCGCCACGAGCAAATCCAGATAGCGTGAAAGCGTCAAGGCGGCATCTTTGACGGATTCCCGAACGCCGATATTGACCTCTGCGGGCGAAAGAGACATACACTGCCCGCCCAACTGCCACACGCCGACCTGAAACGAAACACGCGTGCGCAAAGACGGCTTCTGAAAAATAAGGCCCACGGCCTTATTTTTGAAGGCCACGCGGAACTTGTTCTTTTTGAGCTCCTCGGTCTCCTTAAAGATGGCCTGGATCTCCTCCACCGAAAAATCAGGTATCGTCAAAAAATCTCTCTTAAGCGACATGTTGACTCCCTTGCAATACTTCATCCAGGATCCTCAGTGCGCAATCGATTTGTTTTTTGGTAACGTTGAGCGCCGGCATCAGGCGCAGCACCGTATCATGCGTGCAATTGATCAAAAGCCCCTTGGCCACACACTGCTCCACAATCTCTTTGCCCTTAATGCCCAGCTCAATGCCAATCATGAGCCCAACGCCGCGCACCTCTTTGATGACCGCGTGCTTCTTTTTCAAGGCTTCACATTTTGAAAAAAAGTAGGACGACATCTTGGTCGCATTGGAGAGCATCTTGTCCTTATAAATCGCCTTGAAAACCCCCAGGGCAGCTTTGCAGACAATGGGGCTGCCGCCAAAGGTAGAAGCATGCATGCCTGGTTGCAACGTGTCGGCAATTTCCTTTCGGGCAATCATGCAACCAATGGGCAACCCGCCTCCCAAAGATTTTGCCAGCGTGATCACGTCCGGGACAATGTCATAGTTCTGGAAACCAAACATCTTGCCGGTCCGACCCATGCCTGTCTGGACTTCGTCAATGATCAGAAGCATTTTCCGCTCATCGCAGAATGCCCGCAGGCTGCCAACGAACTCTTTGGTCGCGACATTGATCCCACCCTCTCCCTGCACCACCTCCAGCATAATGGCAATGGTCTTCTCCGTGACCGCCTTTTGCACTGCCTGAAAATCACCAAAGGCAACATTGGCAATAAATCCCTCCGGCAGGGGCGCAAATCCCTGCTGATATTTCTTCTGCCCCGTGGCCGTAATCGTGGCCAGGGTCCGGCCGTGGAATGCATTTTCAAAGGTCAGGATTTCGTAGCGCGGATTGTTTCTGTCCTGCCAGCCATAAGCGCGCGCCAACTTGATGGCACCCTCGTTGGCCTCTGCCCCCGAATTGCAGAAAAAGACCTTGCCCGGAAAAGAAGCGCGGATCAGTTCGCGCGCCAATTTTGCCTGATTCGGATGATAATAATTATTGGGCACATGAATAAGCTTGCCGATCTGATCCCGCACCGCCGACATGACGGCCGGATGACAGTGACCGACGTTTCCAACGCCCCATCCAGGAAAAAAATCAAGATAAGTTGTTCCATCTAAATCCACCAGCTTCATGCCCTTGCCCTTGACAAAGATAAACGGCACCT
>JAZDLY010000034.1:0-7651 GCA_043801485.1 Candidatus Omnitrophota bacterium
CTCGCTCTTCTTGCCTTTTTCAATGGTGTCCAACACCTGCGAAAGCTGATCCCCGAGAAAAACAGAAATGATCGCCGGAGGAGCTTCGTTGGCGCCCAAGCGGTGTTCGTTGCCCGCAAAGGCTACGCTGGCCCGCAGGACATCGGCGTATTGGTTGACGGCCCTCAAGACGCTCACCAGAATTGCCAAAAACTGCAGGTTGCCTTCCGGGGTCGAGCCTGGATTCAAAAGATTCTCTCCCCGGTCATCGGCCATAGCCCAGTTCAGATGCTTTCCGCTGCCGTTGATGCCGGCAAAAGGTTTTTCATGCAGCAAACATACCATATCATGGCGCAACGCCACCTTTTTCATCAATTCCATCAACAGCTGGTTGTGGTCCGTGGCGAGATTTGACTCTTCGAAAATCGGCGCAAACTCATATTGATGGGGCGCCACCTCGTTGTGCCGCGTCATAAGCGGGATGCCGAGTTTATAGGCCTCTTCGCCAAACTCATACATAAAATTCACCACGCGCTCTTTGATGGACCCGAAATACTGATCTTCCAGCTGCTGGTCCTTCGGGGACGGCGCGCCGACCAGCGTGCGACCTGTCAACAAAATGTCCTGGCGCATTTTGTAGTAATTTTTGTCGATCAAAAAATACTCCTGTTCCGGCCCGCAGGTCGAATACACTTTTTTGACGCGCTTGTTGCCGAACAGCTTCAGGAATTTGATGCCGGCCTGATTCAAGGCTTCGATCGAACGCAACAGCGGCAGTTTTTTGTCCAAGGCAAACCCGTGATAGGAGATAAAAATCGTCGGAATGCAGAGGGTCTTGCCAAGTTTACTCTCGATGACAAATGCCGGGCTCGTCGGATCCCAGGCCGTATATCCGCGCGCCTCAAACGTCGTGCGGATGCCGCCAGAGGGAAAACTCGAAGCATCGGGCTCGCCCTTGATGAGCTTGGACCCGGAAAACTTTTCAATGACCTTGCCCGGTCCGTCAAACGCGATGAAGCTGTCGTGTTTTTCGGCAGTCAGGCCGGTCATGGGCTGGAACCAATGCGTGTAATACGTGGCTCCCTTGGCCATGGCCCAGTCTTTCATGGCATCGGCGATCTCGTTGGCTTGCGCCAGGCTGATCTGCTTACCTTCCTCCAGCCAACTGGCGAAGGCCTCGAATGTCTTTTTGGAGATGCACTTCTTCATCGTTGGGATGCTGAACGTGTTTTCTCCAAAATAGCTCGACACTTTTTTCGGCCTAGCCACAGCTTTCAATTCTTTGCTTTCGATCGCTTTTAGGATATCTAATCGGATGCTCATAGGAATTCCTCCATGCGGCTGAACGCTTCTTTGAGCTGGTCGAAGCCCGAAGCATAAGAAATGCGCACGTGACCTTCGCCTTCAGGGCCAAAAGCCGTGCCGGGAACAACCGCTACCTTTTTTCGTTTCAAAAGTTTTGAGGCAAATTCGATCGACGACAATTTGCTCTTTTTGATTGAAGGAAACGCATAGAATGCCCCCATGGGTCTGTGACAGACCAGGCCCAGTTTGTTGAGCCGGTCCACCACAAATTCCCTACGTCGCTGGTACTCCTGTTTCATTTCGTCCAACGGTTTGCGGGACCCGACCAAAGCTTCGCAAGCCGCCATCTGCGAGACGATGGGCACGCACATGATCGAATATTGATGAATTTTGGTCATGGCCGCAATGATGTCTTTTGGACCGCAGACATACCCCACGCGCCAGCCGGTCATAGCATAAGCCTTGGAAAAACCATTGAGGTAAATCGTCCTTTCTTTGGCGCCGGGCAAAGTGGCATAGGGCGTGTGAGGAAAATCATACGTCAGCTCATCGTAGACCTCGTCGGAAATCACCAAGAGGTCATGCTTGACGATGACCTTATTAAGAGCAACGAGCTCTTTTTTGGTGTAAGACACACCCGTGGGATTACACGGATAATTCAAAATGATCCCCTTGATGCCCGGAGTGATATGTCTTTTCAAGATCTCCGGGGTCAATTTAAAACCATTCGATGCCGTCAGGCTGATCCGCCTGGGCAGGCCGCCGGCCAACTCCACCATGGGACCGTAAGAGACATAGCTGGGCGAACAAATCAGGATCTCATCGCCCGGATTGACGATCGAGCGGATCGCCAGGTCCAGGCCTTCGCTGACCCCCACTGTAATCAGGATCTCCTCTTCCATGTCATACTCAAGACCGTATCTTTTTTTGAGGAACCGCGATAGGTAGGTCCTGAGTTTCACCAGGCCCTTATTGGACGTGTAGGACGTGTATCCCTCTTCGATGGAGTAAATCGCGCTTTCGCGGATGTGCCAGGGCGTGACAAAATCAGGCTCACCGACCCCCAAAGAAATAACATCCTCCATGCCGAGGACCAGGTCAAAAAAAGCCCGGATGCCCGACGGAGACATATGGATGACTTTGTGGGATAAAATGTCTTTTTTCATGTGTTAGTACGAAATCGCCAGGCGCTTGTGTTCCTCCCTGGACTTTAAGATCGTCCCATCCTCTTTATATTTTTTGAGAAGAAAATGTGTGACGGTGCCGCGCACATTCTCCATCGACGAAAGCTTCTCGGCCACAAAGCGCGAAACAGTCCTCAAATCTTTGCCTTCGACCACCACAAGCAGATCATATGTTCCGGAAATCAAATAACAGCTGCTGACTTCGGGAAAACTGTAAATGCGTTCCGCCACGCGGTCGAACCCTAAGTCTTTCTGGGGCACGACATTGACTTCGATCAAAGCGCGCACTTCGCGGTCTGCGCCCTCCACAAGCTCTTTATTGATCAAGGCCTTGTAGCCGACAATGACCCCGTCTTTTTCGTATTTCTTGATGCGCTTTTTGACGTTTTCAACTTTGGTCTTGGCGATCCGGGAAATCTCCTGAGGGGTCATCCGCGCGTCTTTTTGCAAAAGCTCGAGAACAATGTCCATGTCAACCTCCGGATTTAGTAATCCTTTAAATTTAGGGGAACTCTCTATCCTACAAGGATCAAATTCAGCCTCACGACTTACAAAACGCTCTGTTTTGTAAGTCGTGGCTTCATTTGAGATTAGCACATCGGCGGCGGACGGTCAATGGAAAACGAGCGGATTACCAGTAACGGTTCGTGATGGGCATGCGGCGGTCGCGGCCAAAGGCTTTTGGGGTAATTTTGATGCCCGGCGGCGCCTGACGCCGCTTATATTCATTGCGGTCCACCATGTGGATAACGCGCTTGACGGTCTCCTGAGGAATGCCGGCCTTGACGATCTGCGCCACACCCTTGTCTTCTTCGACATAGAGCTTCAGGATACGGTCCAAAAGGTCGTATTCAGGCAATGTGTCTGAGTCTTTCTGGTTTGGTTTCAACTCGGCAGTAGGCGCTTTTTCAAAAACGCGTCGCGGGATTAATTCCTTATGCTCTTTGGCATTTTTATACTCAGCCAACCGATACACGAGTGTCTTGGGCACGTCCTTCAAAACACCGAATCCTCCGGCCATATCGCCGTAGAGCGTGCAGTAACCACAGGAGACTTCCGATTTATTGCCGGTGTTGAGCGCCAGACACCCAAACTTATTGGACAAGGCCATCAGGATGTTGCCGCGGATCCTGGCCTGGATATTTTCTTCGGCAATGCTGGCTGCGCTGCCCTTGAACGCCGGTGCGAGCGTCGAGAGATACTGGTCAAAAATCCCCTGGATCGGAATCGTCTGGGATTTGATGCCCAGATTCCTGGCCAGGGCTTGGGCATCTTCGACAGATGCCGAGGACGTATAGGCCGAAGACATCAACACCCCCATCACATTCTCGCGGCCGACACTATCAGCGGCAATGGCGGCCACAAGCGAAGAATCAATACCACCGCTCAACCCCAGAACAACTTTTTTAAAGCCATTTTTGCGGATATAATCCCCCAATCCCAACACAAGGGCTTCGTAAACCTCGGCCACCTCATCGGTTGTCTTTGTGGATGATTTTTTCGGTAAAAGAGGCTTGGATCCAATCGACTCTCTAAGGATGAAACGCGGTTTTTTTGCTGCCGGCAGAAGCTCGAGATCCGCCACCAGCAGGTCTTCTTCGAAGGACTTGGCCTGGGCCATGACACGCCCTTGATCGTCAATCACCATGCTTTGGCCGTCGAAAACCAATTCGTCCTGGCCGCCGACGATGTTGACATAGGAAATAAAGACTTTATATTTTTTGGCCTGCTGCTTTAAAATTTGCTGACGCAGATTCCCCTTGCCCAGGTGGTACGGCGAGGCATTGACGTTGACGATGAGCCGCGCCCCTTTTAAGGCCTGCAGGCCCGCAGGGCCATTCAGGTGCCAGATGTCTTCGCAGATATTGACCCCGAAAGATGTCTTGCCGACGCCAAAAATAGGAAATTCTTTACCCGGCGCAAAATACCGCTTCTCATCAAAAACGCCGTAATTGGGCAGGAAAGCCTTGTGATACATGCCCCTGATTTTGCCGTCATAGATCAAGGCAGCGGCATTGTATTGTGTGTCTTTAATGCTGTCCACAAACCCCACCACCGCCACGACAGAACCAATGGCCTTGGCCAGTCGCTTGAGTTCTGCGATGTTGTCGGCGACGAACTTTGGCCGCAGAAGAAGGTCTTCCGGCGGATATCCGGTGACGGCTAATTCCGGAAAAGACACAATATCCGCGCCACAGCGCTCTGCCTTGTTGGCAAACGCAATGATTTTCTCGGCATTGGCTCTCAGGTCACCCATCGTCGGGTTGATCTGCGCCAACGCGATACGGATCTCTTCTTTGCGGGGGCTTGTCATGGGATATTGGCCTTCATGTCGTGGCTCAAAATAATCGCTTCCGCTACTTCGCGCATGGACTTGCGCTTGTCCATGCTGTATTTTTGCAAAAGGCGGTAGGCCTCGGCCTCACCGAGTTTGCGCTCCTTCATGAGAACACCCTTGGCCTTCTCAACGAGTTTCCTGGTTTCCAGTTCCTCCTGAATGACTTTGGTCTTGACCATGAGTTCGGTGTTTTCGATGACCAGTGCCGCCTGATTCGCCACAGAGCTCAACACATTGATTTCGTTCTTGGTGAATTTATGGGGCGAGGAAGTGTAGAGATTGATGACACCGATCACTTTGCCTTTGACAGCCAGCGGCACGCACAACATGGAACGGATGCCTTCTTTCTTGGCGATTTCTTTGTATTTGTATCCCGGCGCAGCCTGGACATCGTAGGTGGCAATGGGTTTGTTTTCCAAAGCCGCCTTTCCGGCAATCCCTTCGCCGACTTTGAGCGGAGATTTTTTCGTATAATTTTCCGAAACGGTCTGGGTGGCGCGGATGACAAGTTCGTTTTTGTCATTGGCAAGCATCAGAGAACAAAGCTTAGACCCCATGGCCTGGGCGGTCACCGTCACAATGAGTTTCAAGAGGTCTTCCAGATAAAAGTCCGAGGTGATGGCTTTGCTGATTTTGGAAAGTGCTTCAATGTGCAAGGTGCTTTTGGCCATAGTACTTTTCTCCAAAACATGCCTTCACGCAGACGCCGCAGACGTATTGCCCGACGATCTGCTGCTGCTGAAAACTTTTGAGTTTCTCAAAACAAATCAGATGCTTGAAATCCTCGGGCGCTTCCTGAATGGCTCCTGCGGGACACGCGCAAACGCAGGCCCGGCATGTGCCGCAGTTCGCCTCCAGCGGCTTATCGGTGGCCAGGGGCATATCAGTCAACACAGTCATCATCCTGAACTGAGCGCCGAATTTTTTTGAAACAAGCAGATTGTTGCGGCCGACCCAGCCCAAACCAGCCAGATACCCTATTTTTTTATGCGACAGGTGCGCTTTCTGCTGCTGCCAATCGATAATCTGGGACGCCGGAATGGGCAAGGCAAAAAAACCTCGACGTTCGATCCATTGCGCTACGGCAAACGCCAGTTGATCCAGAAACATGTTGGCGGTTTTGTAGTGATGGAAATACAGCTTGGTCGGCGCCTGGACGATTTCCGAGAGCACCAGCGATGAAAGACGGACCCCGCAGCACACAGCCCGCCGCACCTTTTTTGTAATCTCTTGGCTCACTTCAAAATCATGCTTTGCCGACGAGATATCGGCAACACCGAACATTTCGGCGCCCCAAAGACGGCTGAATTTTTTTAAACGACGGTAATTGCTGCGTTCGGCAAACATGAGGACCTGCTATTCGATCGGCGGGCTGGAGCCATCGGCTGGGCTCCCGGTCGAGGCCCGAATGACAGCGCTGGCATCGGAATAGAAACTTCGGGTGCCCGTGATATTCTCAGCAACCGGCTGGGCTGTCACATTGAAATTTCCACTGCCGCCGGTGACATTAAAAATATATCCCTGTTTTGTGCCCGTAGACAAAACAGAATCGATATAGGAAGGAACGCCTGCTCCGAGCTGAGCAATATCTGCGGGGTATCCCGAATTTGACGTACGGTAAGTGATGGCAGCCCAGGTGATGGTTTTCAGACTAGCAATGGCCGCTGCTTCGTTAGCGGTCAACCTGGATCTGACAAGATTGGGGATCGCAATCGCTGCCAAAACAATGATGATCGCAACCACGATCATGATTTCCACCAGCGTAAAACCTTGCGATTTCGTCCTCTGGAATGTCTTGGTCATGTTCTGGCCTCGCTTTGTCCGCTTCGCTGACTTCGTTCGCTTTTTCTACGAATGAATATATTAAACCACAAAAGCCCTAAAAAAACCACAAAAAGAAAAAGGACTCCCCGCCCCCCCATGCCCAAAGCCTCCTTCTTGACAAATAAACGGCGCCAGAGGTCAAAAAAAAGGATCAAGAGCGAAAAACCGCACAAACGGATGAATTCGCCGTTTTTAAAAGAAAGCCGGAGATCAAATTTTGTCTTCTTGCCAAGGTGATAAACGCGGACCGAAGGCCAAAACCGCGGCACATGCCGCAGGTAATCCTTATACGGAGGCCCGAATTTTTCCGCCAACACCTCCTCTTCTTCTTTAATGGTCCCCAGATACACAAGAGTAAAGACAATCGCGTAATAAACAACCAGCCCCACATTGGTCGAAACGACACATACGCCCAGACCAATGATAAAATTACCCAGATACAGAGGATTGCGCGTGTGCGCATAAGGACCGGCAGTTGCCAATTCCCGGGATTTACGGATATATCCGCTGGCCCAAAAACGCACTGCCATGCCGATCAAAATCACAACAGCGCCGGACACAAAAGAAAAATCTGCGATCCGCGCCACAAAGGGATAGATGATAAATACCGGATACGCCAGCCAAAGCCGCAGTTTTTTGAACCGGACGTGTTTCATCGCTGGCTCCTAGTCTTGGCCTGCTTGTGCAACCACACCACCAACTGAGAAATCGCTGCCGGGGTCACGCCTGAAATCCTGGCCGCCTGACCAACGGAAACAGGCCTGAAGCGCTCCAGTTTCTCCACAATCTCTCTGGAAAAACCTTTGATGTCCTTAAAATTCAAATCCGATGGAATCTTAATATTCTCGATTTTGCGAAACCGCAGGACCTCTTCCTGCTGACGCTTTATAAAACCGGCGTATTTGATGCTGATCTCGATCTGTTCCATCATCGCACGGGTCAAGACTGGCAGGCTGTCGCGCAAATGATTCAGATCCAAAAGGTCCTCAAAGCGCACCTGCGGCCTTTTGAGCAGGTCTTC
>JAZDLY010000053.1:0-16908 GCA_043801485.1 Candidatus Omnitrophota bacterium
AATCTATTCTGTTTATTTTACGGAATCAAACTTTATACACATAAGGGTTCACTTCAAATCTTCTGATCTCATCCTGATCCCGATCGCTGATATCCAGGAATTCGATGCCGACTTCGTATTTTTTTTGTTCTTTGCGGCCGAGGTTTCCCAGTTCGTGAATCCAGTTGACCTTGCCTTTTGAGGCGATCTTGCGATCCGGCGCCAGGACAATATCCAAAGTCAGGTGTTCCCCGATATTCAACGGCTGATATGTCACGAGGCAAATCCCCTGCCGGGAAAGATTTTTCGTCGAATCCGATGTGGTGTCGGCCACCCCCTCGGCCTGTGCGATTTTCTTCCAATGGACGTCAACATTTATGTCCAACCGGGCAAATTTGCGCTTGTTTTCCATGAGAATGCATTAAGTTTCGCGACGGGGAAAAAGATCAAACATGAATTTCTTGATTTCTTCGCGGTCTTGAGGCTGTATTTCCAAAAATTCGATCCCAACATCATAGCGCTTGCCTTTGGCTCGGATGTCGAACTCATGAACCCAGGCCACGCGCCCCTTGGCACGGATAAACCTCCTGTTGGGCAACTCGATATCCAAAAGCAATAATTCCCCCGTATTGAGTTTTTCATTGGCAGTTAGGCAGATGCCGCCCTCGGAGATATTTTTTGTCAAATTCTCCTGATCGAGGATAGGCGGCGGAGGAGCCGGCTTTTGCCAATTGACCTTGACATTAACACCCAGCCGGACGAATTTTCTTCTTTCATCTATCAAAACAGCCCTCCATTGTTAGTTTATTATACGCCAAAACAACCGCTTCGCCCAGAAAAATCCTAAGGTTTTCCGCTACGCAGGTGCTGTTGGCTCAAAGACAGATTTTCCCGGGCACCGGCATACGTTGGCAACAACTCAAGGGCCTTATGGAAAAATGCCACAGCCTTCTCATGCTCGTCCGAAAGCGCATAATAAATCCCAAGGTTGTTGTAGGCTTCGGCGTAGTCCGGATTCAAGGAAAGGGTCTTTGTCAAAAGGTGAAACGCCGCCTCCCTGTCCCCTTGCCCCAACAACGAAACCCCTAGGTTATTGCAGGCCAGCGCATTATCAGGATCGAGAAAAAGAGCCTGTTTGAATAATTTGATGGCCTCAACCTGTTGTCCTTCTTCATGATAGATGGCGCCAAGGTTGTTGTAGGCCTGGGCATATTGCGGATTGATGGCAATGGCTCGCTGACAAGCTGTCAAGGCCTCGTTGATGCGCCCTTGTTCCTTATAAAGCTTGCAAAGGTAAGAACAAGCCTCGGCATTGTCCGGCTTAGCCGCCAGAGACTTTTGAAAATAGTTCAAAGCTATGTCCTTCTGTCCCAGATCACCATAAACCTGACCCAAATTGTTGTAGGCAGAGGCGTGTTTTGGATCAAGGGCAACGGCCTTTTCAAAACTTGCGATGGCAAGGCCAAATTGACGCTGTTGGCTGTAAACCATGCCGAGGTTGTTGTGCAACCTCGGGCTCTCTGGGGCATATACAAGCATCCGTTGATAAAAAAGCGCAGGGTCCTGCCAATAGGAATTCTGCTGTATGGTCCCCAGGGAAGCCAGGGCCGCCAATAAGCCAATCCCTCCGATAGTATAATATTTAAGGCGTGGATTCCGGCGAGCCCAACAAAGCCCTTGAGCCAGGATAAGAAAAAAACCCAAAGACGGCAGATACAGCCAGTGTTCGGCCATGGTGGCGTTGATGGGGAAAAGATTGGCATGGGGCAGGAGTGCTACCAAAAACCACAAAACCGCAAAATGGAGCCCACCCTGGCTAAAGCCCGGGGTTCCCTGGGCCCTAAAATCTGGATGCCCAAGCGGCCAAAATTCATCCGCGCCCTGAAGGGTGCGGCTTTCGGGCCGCGGGGTATAAAGCACTCCGCCCTCTTTGCGCCACCGCCAGAGAAAAAATAACATGCCTGCAAAAAACAAAATACCGCCAAGAACCTGTGGGTGCGTCCAGTCGAACAAAACCTGACCGTATTCCATATGGAGATCAACAGGCCATATCAAAAGCCCCAGGTATTTTAACAACGCCGCAAAAAACCCAGGCAGGCGTTCCCAGAGGTTCGTCGTGATAACGACCCCCGGCCAAAAAATCAGGCGGATCACCCCATAGACAAAAGCAAGACCCGAAACCCAACACAAATCTAAAAGCTCAATCTTCTTTTTGAAAGAAAAGAAATAGGCCCACAGCAAAAATGGCAAGACGATGCTACTTTCTTTCGACATTAGGGCCAGGCCAAAACTCAAAAACACCAGAAGGATCCGAAGGTATTTTCGGCGAGGGGAATGCCGAACAACCATCAAAAAACAGATCAATTGGAATAGCGCCGCTAGGATGTCCGCGCGGCCGGAGATATAGGAAACAGCCTCTGTGTGAACAGGGTGAATGGCAAAAAAAGCGCCGGCCACAAAAGCAATCAGCGCATCCTTGAGCAAAAACCGGGCAAGCCCGTAAAAAAGCATGGCCACGCAAATGTGCAAAACAATATTGGTGGCGTGATACAGGCAAGGATTTAATCCGACTGCAGCATACTCGAGCGCATAGAGCGCCATGGCCACAGGTCGCCAGAAACCATACGGCAGACCTGCGGCGTAACCGATGTCTTGCGTGAAAACTTCAGGCAGGCGGACGAGGTGTTTTATGGTGGGGTTGCCGACGACAAGATGCAGGTCATCCCAAAGAAACGGACCGCGCAAAACTGAAAAATAACACAGGCCGACCAAAGCTGTCAGAAGAAAAGCGTGGAAAACAATCAGGCCTTGAGGCGAGAGCCGCTTTGCAGGCATATAGAGACCAATTGATGGAGGATTTCCTCTCGGTCTTTCTCTTTGATGTCTTCAAAAGAAAGTCCGGCCACATACATCGGCTTATGGGTTGCCCCGCCTTTCTCCAGGCGCAGCACTCTTGCCTTGATGCGGATGGGTTTGCGGGTACGGGACGCCTTTATTTCTAAAATCAACTGGGCCTGGCCCTTCATGATGCGGACCGCATTCTTGTCCTTTAAAAAAGGCAACTCCAGGAACATGCCGCCGACGCTCATGTTCTGGACGGCCCCCGTCTTTTTGCTCACAAGAGAAAAAAGCCACCCGCTCTTTTTGATCCGGAATTTAATCGGTAACGACTCAAAAATTCCAAGCCGCGGATCCCGGCGCCGCTCCTGGCTATCATGTTTGATCGTCATGGTATCCTTTAGTCTAAATATAGAATTTCCTGTTGGCCGGCGGACTCCAATGTGACGGAGCCCTGTTGAATATCCACAACCTTTTTTTCGCCGATATAATCCCCGATGCGCACCACGCGCTCACCGATGATGGCGTATGGCTTTTCACTGTCCCAGACAATGCCTTTAAGAGACCTGTCTGTCGAACCTTTGACCACAAGGTTCACAGCCCGATCCTGGCGAAACGGATTTTTTTCCGAAACAGCTTTCAGCAAAGAGGCAACATCCTGTTGCGCCAAGACCGACGCTGCCGCGGAATCCGCTTTGGGAGCTCTGGGCTTTGCCTTGGAAACCCGGACTGGCTTTTCCGAACGGCCACAACCCGATGCTGCGCAAAAAATTAGCGCAACACCTAACCCAAAACAAAATGTCTTAAAGTGTCGCATACTGCGTCCTGTCGATAGAAAGATAAACAGCCACCCTTAGATCCATGACGACATCATAGGAACCCGCACTCTCCGGCCTGATGTGGAAAGATTCGATTGTCACGTGCGGTTTTCCGAATTCCAGACGGTGAAAGAGGTCCATGATGTTCGCATAATCGCCTTTAAGGGAAATATCAAAAGGCTGCTTGAGAAAAAACACAAACCATTGTCCTTCTCCGGGACCGACGTTTTCTTGGGGCTTGACGTCCAAAGAGACAACTTCGGTGTTGTGAGATTTAATAATATTTCTCAAAGACGTAAAATAATCCGAGAGTTCGTTCTCACGCACAAATTGATCTTTGAACCTTCTCAGGGATTGCTCTTCGGTCCGGACATCCCTGGTCACTTCATCAAGATTTTCCGCCAAAACATAATGGGAGGCGAGAAGCTTGCGCTCCGAACGCAGTTGAAGTGAGTCAGCCTTCAGACGCACCAGTTGGCTGGACAAAAGAGACTCATAAAGCAAAAAACCTACCAATGAAATAATCACGCCGCCCAAAATCTTACGGTCGCGTGAAATCCCGCTCAAAAACGGCTTGGCTCGCGGCCAGAGCTGGTCAAAAGCGTTTTTCAATTTGTCTATTTGAATTTGCATTTTAAAATAAAGAAAATCACAACCCCTTCGCTTTTGGACGAAACAAGTTCGACGTCGCCGAAAGCCCCGCTTGCCAACAAACTCATCCTGTAATCAAAAATAGGTTTTTCGGTCTTGGCCTGACCGCTCAAATTCAAAGACTCACCGTTTGGGTCAAGGCGCATATCCACCAACCAAAGATTCTCAGGCACGAGAGTTCCAGCCCTCGCGATGGCCTTAAAATAGCCCTCTTTATTCTGTTCGCTGATCCAGGTCGCCTCGTGCAACTGTTGCCCGATGATCTCCCGATGCTTCTTGAGCGCCATAGCCTTGGTGAGCTCCGGAGACGGCTTTTGTAATTGCAACACAACAGAGGCGATCTGTCGATGAACCACGGCTAATTTCACCAAAACGGCCAGAAGAGAAAAAATCATGAGCCCCAGGAGCAAAACAAAAGAAGCCGTCAGCACATAGACCTGATTGAACCTCGTCTGGAGAGACAATTTTTGCTCTGCCAAAAGATTGAGGTGATACGGCGCGCTTTTATTTTCAATCCTCAGGATGACGCCCAGAAGACAGGAATACTGGTACCGCAGTTGGTCGGCAATCTCGGGCTTGTCCGCGGGAATATCCATTTTGGCAAGTGAGTTCGTCATCTGAATCTGAATCTGGGGCATTTTGGACGCAAGCAGGACCGGAAGTTCTGTATGGACCGCACACGAAGGATTGATGATGATGCGCGATATCTGCTCGCCGTGAATAATGCGTTCCTGATAGAAACTCACAACCAGGCGTATGGCCGACACAAAGCGCTCGACAAAATCTTCTTTGTTATTTTCAAAATCCATGGCGCTCAATTCCACCGAATGCAAAAAGCGCGGCCGATTGCCTTTCAAAACGCACATCTCGACATACTTGTGGCAGAACAAAATCAAAAGCGTCACATCAAGGGAGTCTGACTTAACATCCACGCCATCCAAAAGACGCACCAGCGATAAAATAGGCACATCCACGCCGATGAGGTCTATATTGGCGACCTCCAGGGTCTTCAGATAAGACTCGGTCAGGGAGCGCTGGGTGGCGGCAAAAAGCACATTGACTTTCTTGATCCCCTCTTCGCTGATCTCCTCGGTCTTCTTAAAATCCAGAATATTGTCTGTGCCGCAAAACGCGTGATATTGACACACCTCTGTTTCCAGATTCAGACGGATTTGTGCATCGTTTAAGTTCTGAGGCAGGCGACTGATGCGGGTTGTTGCCTGGTTGGAGTTCAGAAGAACAATGGCCTGCTTGGCCGTGATGTTGCGTTCTTTCGTATAGGCCGTGATTTTCTCGCCCACCAGGCGAGGAGACACGATCAAACCGTCGCGCACGCTCTGCGGCGGCAGGTCTATTTCGCCCCAGGAAACAGGCACGTACATGGAAGGCTTGTCTGACGGGCAAAGCTCGACGATTTTTATTTTTTCACCGTGGACAAATAGCCCCAAAACACTGTTCATCAAACTTCTCTCCAGGAAAGAATCTTGACCTGATACGGAGCGCTGCCTGTGACAGAAACTTTTACCTCAAGGCTCACTGCTTCCCCCGAAGACAATGTTCCCGTTGAACTTATTGTACTAGAACTTGACGTGTAAGTCACGCTATAACTGTGTCCCGAGCCTGCAGGAAATGTCATATTTTGGGAAAAATTGGCCTTGCTGTTCTTGAGCCGTGAAACCGCGTATTCAATGCCGGCATCAGCGATATAAAGGGCCCTGGCCCTCAATTCGTGGTTAGCCACAATTTGCAGGTCTGTGGTGGAAAGCTGCAAAGCCACCACCAGCAACATCGCCACAATGGCCAGTGTCCACAATGCCAAGAGTAACGCTACGCCTTTATTAGTGCTCATTTTTCCACCGCCACCGATAGGGGAGCGCTAAAACCGCTGATGCGAAACTCCTCATTGCCCTCTGTGTCCAATTTCACCATCTGATTATTCCCCGTATCCGCAACCCAGCAGGAATGTTCCGTTGCATTGACCGATACCCAGTTAGGATCAATGAAATTGCTCACCGTAACCAAAACATTGCCGGCTGAAGAAATTTTTATGACATAGTCATAATAGGTGTCTGCTACCCAGCACTCCCCGGTAGAAGAATCCACCGAAACCGAAACCGGCGTGCGCGGGCTTGTCACATCGAACAAAACGCTGATCGGCCCTGTGCCGGATCCTAAGAGCTTGCTGACCCTTTTGCCGCGGGCTCCATGGCTTCCTGAGCGCGCCACCCAGCATGTGTTGTCAGATGAATTGACGGAAACCGAAACCGGATCGGCTCCGGATCCAAAGCTCAGCGTTGTCCTCGTGTAGGCTGAGCCATTCCAATAAATCTTGCTAACACTATCTTCGCTGGGATCAGCCACCCAACAGGTCTTGCGGCCGTTGACTGTCTCATTTGGATTCGCCGAAACTGAAACCGGACCCGAGAATCCGGTGATGGTATCATACACCCAGGCTGAACCGTTCCAATAAATGCGACGCACACGTCCACCACCGGTGTCTGCCACCCAGCACGTCTCCCGGCCGTTGGCAAGCTCGCCGGGATTGACGCTGACCCCCTGGGGGCTTGAAAACCCTGTAATGGTCTCATACGACCACGCAGAGCCGTTCCAGGTCAAGCGGCGCACGCGATTTCCCCCAGTGTCTGCCACCCAGACGGTTTCCCGGCCATTGACCAACACAGTTTTATTGACGGAAACAGCATTGGGACTCGAGAATCCCGTGACTGTGACATCCTGCGACAACTCCATGATGTTGTTTCCCGAGGTCAACCAGACAGGAACCGAAATCCGCACCCTCGGACGTAAAGTGACGCGTGAAAAAATCTGCTGGGCGCCGGAAATCAAGCCTTGAGGATCCGTCACATTCATGGCAACATCCATAGATGTGACATTATTGGGGATCGTTGCCGTACCACCGGCATCATTTTTAAAATCGATCTGGAGCGCAGACAAAGACCTGGCGATCAAACTGTCCGTTGTCCCACCAACATCCACGGTGCGCCGCACCAAATCGTTTATTTTGATCAAACCGGTGGTGCCGACATCATAAGGAGAGCCTACCACATTGTGATAAAAAATAACGGTCTGATTGTCAAAAACATTCCTTCCTTTGACATAATTGCCGGACCCTGTGGCAGGAATTCCCGTCAAGCGCTTGACCTGCCTTAAAGCCCCGGTCAACATCTGTTCAGCAATCCTTGCGTTCTGGGAGAGCTCTGTTTTCCGGTCTCCCAAGTTCCAGGCCGTATGGACCGAGCGAATAAACGGAATCATCGCCGCCATGACCATGGCCATAAGGCTGATGGTCAAAATGGCCTCAACCAGGGTATAGCCTTTAGCGGCGCGCCACCTGGGTATAAAAAACGGTTTTGGCATTGGGTTTCTCGCTGTGCCAGACACTGGCAGAAATTGTTTTCAAATTTGCATCCTGGTTGTCGGTCACCGAATACGCATAGTTTTGATAAGGCGAGGCGAAATTTTGCGACGTGACATTTCGCGGTGTGGTGAAATTATTGATAATCTGATAGCGCAGTTGTTCCATCAAGCCTTGTGCTAAAAATATGGCTGTGGTCCTCTGTTCTGCGGCAAGCCTCGTCTGGATATTGACGGGCATCCACGTCATGATGGGAACCAGCGCAACCGACAAAATGACAAGTGCAGCAAGGATCTCTAGAAAGGTGAACCCTTTTTGACAATCAGGAAATCTTTTCAACGGCAACAACTCCTGTCGGCGCATCGACAACAATCTGGTTTTGATGCGATCCTTGAGTTACAAACACCCCTGATCCGCTGAACACCGCATTGCCCAGGCTGTAAAAATCAAACTGGTTTGTGCCGGAACACGTCACATCGGACGGGATCTCTTTTGTCTCGCCCTGCTGATTGGCGGGACTGACGCTATCCAGATAAATAGCATAGGTCTTCTGAACAAAATTGAATCCGATGAGATAGTGACCACGTCTTGTGATAGCCAACTGACGGGTCTGGCGAATATCTGAGGCGATCTGGGAAGTGACAGAGCGCTGAGAAAGGCTGCCTAAAAAACCTTCTTTCCCGAAATGGGGTAAGACAACGGCAGCTGTGATGGACATGATAGTCAGAACCAGGACTGCCTCACCTAATGTCAAACCTGAGGAGGGTTGTTTTTTTGGGGGCATTATAGAACTACGGGCAGGGCACACCTTGCCCTGCCCGCTTATTTGCTTTAGACAACCGACTCGGATCAGTGTGAATGCTTGGGAACCCGGTGTGTCGTCGTGTTAAACGTATAAGCCGTTGCATACGGACACGTTGGAATTGCGTCGATGTAATCCTTTGACGTCAAATTGTCCAGCGCTGTCGGCCAGCCGTCTATCTCCTGAACATGGTAAAGCTCAACCTGGGAATTCAAAGATGCCACGTTTGCATTGCAGGCCTGCGTCTTGGCTGCAGTCGACGAATACGTGATGCGCGGAATAACGATCGCCGCTAAAATGCCGACAATGACAATGACAAGGATTACTTCCACAAGCGTAAAACCCTGTTTTTTAAACATGTGCCTACCTCCTTTCATAAAGTATTTAAAGAGCTCAATGTAAATGCTTGGTCACGCGATGGCTTGATGTGTTCAAGGAATAAACGGTTGTAAAAGGACACGTAGGAAGCGCATCCACGTAATCCTCATCCGTTAAATTATTCAGCGTTGACGGCCAATCCTCTTTCAAAGCATGAAAAAGCTCAATCTGGGCATTCATCGCCGCCACATTGGAATTGCATGCCTGAATTCTCGCTTCATGCGACGAATACGTGATGCGCGGAATGACGATCGCCGCCAGAATACCGACAATGACGATAACAAGGATAATTTCCACCAGCGTAAAACCATGTTTTCTAAACATCCTCTGCCTCCTGTCTAACCTAGTGATATTGCTTACTGCGTGCTTGCCTGCCGGATTAAATCAAACATCGGCAAATAAATAGCCAGTGCAATAAACCCAACCAGCCCAGCCAGAATAAAAGTCAAAGCCGGCTCCAGAACAACGATCAGTCCCTTAATCATAGCATCCACGGATTCATCCAGGAAATCCGCGCATTTGTCCAACATATTGGTCAACTGGCCGCTTTCTTCGCCGGCGGCGATCATCTGGACGACCATCGGCGGAAAAAAATCCTGCGCCCTGAGCGCCTCAGCCATGTTTTTGCCCTGAATAATCTCAGAGCGCATGACATCAATAGAGCGGATAACCACCTGATTCCCGACAACATCTCTGGCAATGCCCAAAGCGTTACTCAGGGGCAAACCGCTGCCAACCATGGTCGACAATGTCCGCACAAAACGCGAAACAGCGACCTTGCGGTTCAATGACCCAAAAAGCGGCAGCCGCAACTTGATCTGATCAACAAAGAACACGATCTCCCGGTTGCGCGACGCCAGCCTCAAGCCCACAATGCCGGCACCTATCAAAATCGCCAACAACCACCAGAAACCAACCAACACATTGCTTGCCAGAATTAATGTCTGGGTCGGCAGCGGCAGTTGGACCCTCAGCGTCTTATAAACGCTCTGGAACACCGGAACAATATATATTAACAAAAAAACAATAACAGCACAAGCAATAACACCGACAACTGCCGGATAGGCAAAGCTGCCCCTGACTTTGCGCCGCAATTCCTCTGTTTTTTCCAAGTGGCTTGCCAGGCGGCTTAAAACCGTCGGCAGCATGCCTGCGGCCTCCCCGCTCTTGACGAGATTGATGAAAAACACGGAAAAGACTTGAGGGTACCTGGCCATGGCCACCCCCAAACTGGCACCGTTTTCAACATCAGCCTTTAGTTTTTCTAAAACAGAGCGAAAATATTTGTTGCCTGTTTCCTGCGCAAGCGCCCTGAAAGCCTTGATGACCGGAATGCCGCTAGCAACGAGCACCGCGAACTGATGGCTGAAGACCGCCAGATCCATATTCCGCACGCGGCGGGGCCCGAAGAACTTTAAAAACTCCTGTTCCTTGCGGATCGCAACGATAAAAAGATTGGATTGTTTAAGTTTTAATTTGGCCTCGTTAATATCTTTGGCCTGAAGGTCCCCGCGGACTTGCTTATTTTGGAAGTCGGTCGCCAGATAACGGAAAAGCGGCATGGGCAGGCGTATTAGCTTAAGATCACTCTCTTGATTTCCTGTAAACTTGAAATGCCGTGGACGACTTTCTCGACGGCTGCGTTTTTGAGCGTGGTCATGCCTTCCTGCACGGCGGTTTCTTTGATTTTTCCAGCGGATTGTCTTTGCAGGATAAGTTCCTGGATTTTTTCAGAAACATTCATCACTTCAAAAATGCCTGAGCGGCCCTTGTAACCTGTGCCCAGGCATGCCTGACAACCCTTGGACCTGGCGAAATTGAATTGATCGCTTTGCTCCGGCAAACCCAGGTCTCTAAGCTCTGAGGGATCCGGATGATAAACTTCTTTGCAGGCCGAGCAGACATTGCGCACCAATCGCTGGGCCACAACACCGATCAAGGCCGAAGAGATCAGAAACGGCTCAACGCCCATGTCGATCAAGCGGGTCACAGCTGAAGCTGCGTCGTTGGTGTGTAGTGTGGAAAAAACCAGGTGGCCTGTCAGGGCCGCGTGGATCGCGATGGTTGCGGTCTCCAGATCCCTGATTTCACCAACCATGATGACATCAGGATCCTGCCGCAAGATCGAACGCAGGCCCGTGGCAAAGGTAATGTTGGCCGTCTGGTTGACCTGCATCTGGTTGATGCCCTCAATCCTGTATTCCACCGGGTCTTCAATCGTGATGACATTTTTGCTAAGCGTATCCATCTGACTTAAGACCGCATAAAGGCTTGTCGTCTTTCCCGAACCCGTGGGCCCTGTCACCAAAATAATGCCATACGGCCGGCCGATAAGCGAATGCAGCACTCCCTGATCCCTGTCGCTTAAGCCCAACTCATTCAAACCCAGCAACATGCCCGTTTTATCCAAAATGCGCACAACAATTTTTTCACCGCTGACCGTAGAGGTTGAAGCGATCCTGAAGTCATATTCTTTATTTTTGAACTTGGTCGTCATGTGGCCGTCCTGCGGCCGGCGGTGTTCGGTAATATCCATGTCCGCCAAAACTTTGATGCGCGAAATGACCGCGGGTTCAATGGATTTAGGAATGTTGACGATATCGCGCAAAATCCCGTCCACGCGGAATCGAACCCGCATCTCGGGAAACTGCGGCTCAAAATGGATGTCGCTGGCCCGGGACTCCACGCCTGCCTGAAAAATCGTATCCGCCAGGCGTGAGGCGTATGTTTCATCGCTGACTTTATCGAGTCGGATATCGGCCAAGAGCTGCTTGGCCATCTGCTGCAAATTAAAATATTTTTCCAGAACCGCCAGAATGTCCTTCTTCGTCGCAATCACAGGCTTGATCTTATGTGTCAAGGTCATGCGCAGTTGATCAAGAACAACCAGATTCAAAGGATCAGACATTGCCACCAAAAGCACATCTCCTTCCAGGGCGATGGGGACAATGTGGTTATTGCGGACATAATTATCAGGGACGAGCGAGAGAAGGTCCTGACGGATGGGATAATTTGCTAATTTCACAAAGGGCATACCTAAGTGCCGGCTCAAAACTTCGGCAACCTGGTCAGCAGCCACATACCCCAGCTCAATCAAGACATCATCGAGGTTTTGTTTTGAGGCCTTTTGTCGTTCCAGGGCGGTTTTGAGCTGCTCTTCGGAAATAACCTTCTCCGAAAGAAGCATCTGGCCAATCTCGGTGCGCTCTTTGGTTCCGGAGGAAAGCTGTTGCAGGGCCTTCTCCAGGTCCGAGGGACTGACCAGGCCCTTGTTGATCAAAATCTGGCCCAGAAATCCGCCTTTATTTTTCTGTTCCTGCAGGGCGGCTTCCAAATCCTGCTGAGTGATAAGCTTGTTGGCAACGAGAATATCGCCCAAACGTCCTTTGGTCGTCATAAGGCTCTAGGCTCCTTTTTGGTCTAGAAGGGTAAACACAAATTTTTTGATCTCTTCGCGATCCTGTGGAGAAATTTCCAGAAATTCGATTCCGGCATCATAGCGCTTTTCCTGGACTTGACCAATCGCAAACTCATTGATCCACGCAATGCGCCCGGTTGCGGCGATTTTCTTTTGGCTGGGCAATTCTATGTCAAGCTTGATCTTCTCGCCCACGCCAAGCTGCTCGTAAACAATAAGGCAGATGCCTCCTTCGGAGATGTTCCTGGAAACATTTTCCTTCTCCGACGGCTCAGGCGCCTCGCCGACGATCTTCTCCCAGTTAACCTTAACGTTAACATCGAGGCGGACAAATTGTCTTTTTTCCTGCATTTGCCCCTCCTTTATTGGGTTGCTTCTTGGTATTATACCATCCTGCCTCGGCCTCAACAAAACAATTTCTCCATTTTTTAGAAATTTATCCCGACTCGCAACTTGTCCTCACCGACAGGTGAGGAGAAAACCCCGGGCTTACCCAGGGGATTTCCATGCGCCTGGCAGGACTCGAACCCGCAACGCCCAGCTCCGAAGGCTGGCGCTCTATCCTCCCCTCTGCTTCGCTTCACGAAGCAGAGGGGACTGCGCTGGATGTACCCTTGGTACACATCAAGGTGCTGGATTGAGCTACAGAGGATGCTCTATATTTTCCATGCGCCTGGCAGGACTCGAACCCGCAACGCCCAGCTCCGAAGGCTGGCGCTCTATCCATTGAGCTACAGGCGCAAATTATCTATCCTCCCGCCAGCTTCGCTTCGCGAAGCAAAACGGCGGAATAATCCTTGTTCGCTTATGCTCACAAGGACTTCGCTGAATGCACGTTCGGTGCACGTTAAGGTGCTTGATTGCGACAGCCTTGATGTTTTATCCAGAGGGGGAGTCCCGCCGGAGGCTAAAAGCCGCAGGCGGGAAGCTACAGGCGGCGCAGTTAATGCAACAAATAGGCCTGTCCCTTTTGTTGCATTAACTCTAGATGACATCACAGTGCTTGCCAAAAAGGGCCTTGGCCGCACACAGGGTTTTGGCTGTGACCGGCTTGGCCCAGCTCTCTGCCGGAGGCCGCACAGGAGAATTCAACTGCACCCGGTCAGGCCCAATGGCATCAACGACCCTTTTCATTTTTTGAAGATATACAGAAGAATCATTCACCCCGCGAACCAACATGATTTCAAGCCAGATCTGCCCCTTGAATTCCTTTCGGAATTTTTTCAGAGCGTCGATGATATTTTTAATCTTCAGTCCGCGAACCGGACGGTCTATCTTTTCAAAAACACCCTGAGTCACGGCATCCAAAGAAGGAACAACAATGTCGGCGGCCAGTATTTCGCGGCGCACCATGACATGGGCCAAGGTTGAGCTATTCGTGATCAGGACAACCGGTCGTTTTGTCAATGCCTTGACAGAACGAATCAAGACACCGATATCCTGATGCAGCGTCGGTTCGCCGGAGCCGGAAAACGTCACACAATCCACCTTGAGCCCACGGGGCTTGTGGCCAAAAAAACTCCGCAGTTCCCCCAGGATATCTTCAACAGGAACATATTTCCGACGACGCAAGGTCTTTTGGCTTGTTTCCCTGAGTTGACAATACACACAATTAAAACTGCAGACCTTGTAGACAACAGTGCTGATCCCCAAGGAATAACCCAAACGCCGTGATTTGACAGGACCGTAGATGTATTTCATGAGGGGCTCATTTAAAAAAAGGGATAACCTCAATGACAGGTTATCCCTATGCGTTGTTCAAAATTGAGACAACGGAATTAATTCACTACCAGGACGGAATTTTCCGAGCCGTAACTATTGATGGTGCGACGCGAACAGCCGGAATCGGTCAACCATGTGCCATCAATAACAAATTTGTATTCGTATGTCCCGCTGGACATCATGGCGGATGCCTTCCAATTACCGCTCCTGTCCTTTTTGGCGGTCAAGGCATCTGGCCTCCAGCCGTTAAAATCGCCGGCCACCCCCACCCAATTGGCATTGGGCGCTGCAACCTTAAACTCGACCCTCTTCTTAATCACACTTTTCCTAGCCATGGCCAAGCCTCCTTCTGTTAAAAGCTTATACATTCTATGAAGATTCACAACGCTTGTCAAGCTCTAAAGAACAACGATGGAAATCTTCTTGCGATTGGCCAATTTGATGCAATACGGCCGATCGATCACGATGGTCTTTTTGGCTTCAATGGCCAAACACTTACCCCGCACGCGGCTCAAATTCTGGATGGTCTTGGGCCCAATAACAGGAACGTCAAAGCGCATGTCTTGGGTGGGCTTGCTGACCTTGATGGCGACAATACCGCCGTTGGCAACCTGTCCGCCGCGCCGGATGGCCGCATCGGTCCCTTCGATCGCCTCCACAGCAACAATGGCCCTGTTTTTGACCACAAGGGTCTGTCCGATGTCCAGGCCCGCAATCCTTTTGGCCATATCAAATCCAAAACGGATATCTTCCCAGGTCTGCTCATCCGGCTTGACCTTGGTCAAAACGCCTTTTTCCGGCAAATAGTCCTCCAGAAGAAGCGTCGAATCCAAAAGCTCCATCGAATGTTTTGACAATTCATCCGCCACCGCCCCGAAGACGGTGTCCGGCCGCTTGTCTTTAACCGCGGCCAGCAATTTCTTAAGGGCTTCGTCACCCACATCCTTGTAAAAAAGATTTTTCGGGTTGATTTGTCCGGCCATGAGGACTTTGCGGACATCTTCTTTTTCAAAAATTTCAAACATCCTGGCATATTCCTTGAGGGTCAGCCAATAAACCTTTTTAACGAATCGGGTGATGTTCGGCGAGGTGTCTTTTTTGACGGCGATGGCAACAACCTCCAGACCTTGACGCCTGGCGGCTTCGGCAAAAAGAAGAGGAAAACGACCATTGCCTGCGATCAAACCGATTTTCTTGATTCCATCCAGCTGGCTCAATGGCATAGGCCTCGTTCGGATGAACCGATAAAATCGATCAAATGCTCGACTTCGCAACACCCAGGAACATTTTTTTTGATTTCTTCCAGGGCGTGCTTTTTGGTGAGACCCGATTGGTAGTATATTTTGAAGGCGCTTTTGAGGCGAGCGATGACCTCGGTAGAGGCATGGGTTCTTTTGAGACCAATGAGATTCAAACCGTAAAACTTAGCCGGGTGCCCATCGCAGGTCGCATAAGGCGGAATGTCCGTGACAACCTTGGAACAGCCGCCGATAATGGAGAGCGTCCCCACGCGAACAAACTGATGGATGGCAACCAAGCCACCGACGATCACTCTATCTTCGAGCGTCACATGCCCGGCGAGAGTTCCACAATTGGCGATGATGCAGTGGGTTCCGACCTTGCAATCATGCGCAATATGACTGTAGGCCATGATGAGATTATGATCGCCCACAACGGTCCGGCTATCTTCGGCAGTGCTTAAATTGATGGTGACGTATTCGCGGATAATGTTGTGTGCGCCGATGGCCACAGAACTCTTGGCCCCTGCGTATTTGAGATCCTGCGGAATGCTGCCGAGGACAGCCCCGGTGAAAATCTGACACCCCTGGCCAATTGTCACGTGATTGTCAATGACGACAAAACTGCCGATCACAACCCCGCGACCGATGGTAACATCTTTACCGACGACACTGTAAGGCCCGATTTCGACATCGCCGGCGATTTTTGCGCCCTTGGCGACGATGGCCGTTGGATGAATTTTGGATTTCGACTTCATGACTCTACCAGCGCAAACATCAGCTCTGCCTCAGCCACAACATCCTCTCCAACCAAAGCACGGGTTATGACCTGACCTGTCTTGGAACGAATCTTTCCGACCTGGACTTCAATCCTGAGCTGATCACCTGGCACGACGGGTTTGCGGAATTTAACATTGTTGGCTGCCATGAAAAAGGCAAGCTTGCCACGGTTCTCCAACGGACTCAACATCAAAACGCCCCCCACCTGAGCCATCGCTTCAATAATAAGGACTCCCGGCATCACCGGCCGGCCCGGAAAGTGACCCTGGAAAAATTGATCATTGATGGTGACATTCTTGATCCCCACCGCCCGCTTGCCCTCTTCCACCGAAAGCACGCGATCCACCAACAAAAACGGATAGCGATGCGGCAGAATTTTCATAATCATCGTGGCGTCAAAACGTTCATCTGCAGACACCCCGTCCACGGACTTGATCGCCACCAACATTTGCTGATCCATCTGATCTTTGATCTTCTGAACAAGCCGCATGTTCAGGCTATGGCCGCTTTTGATGCCAATGACATGGCCGCGAATGGGCATCCCTAACAAATTCAGATCCCCCAAAAGGTCCAAAATTTTATGCCGCACAAATTCGTCCTTAAAGCGCAATTTGTTTTTGATGACGCCTTCAGGACCGATAACCAATGTGTTTTCATAATTGGCGCCTTTACCCATGCCGCTTTTCGTCAGGGCTCCGACTTCCTCCTGAAGGCAAAATGTGCGCGCCGATGCCAGCTCTTTTTCAAAAACTTCGCTGCCGATTTTAAGCTCAAGATGCTGGGAGCCGATGGCCGGATGATTGTAGCATAAGGTATAAGAAATCTTAAAATCGGAGGACGGCAGAACAACAATGGAAGAATCTTCGTCGGCAGCCCACAGAGGTCTGGACACCTTAAAAACCTTGCGCTCA
>JAZDLY010000077.1:0-4162 GCA_043801485.1 Candidatus Omnitrophota bacterium
GCCGAAGGTGCATCCAGCGAAGTCCTTGTGAGCATCAGCGAACAAGGGACAAATAATTCAATACGTGCGCCGAAGGTGCATCCAGCGAAGTCCTTGTGAGCATCAGCGAACAAGGGACAAATAATTCAATACGTGCGCCGAAGGCGCATTCAGTGAAGTCCTTGATGTTTTCCTTAATGTCTCAAAAAAGTAAACATCAAGGAACTTCTCCGCTCATCATCGGATCGGCCGGTGCTCCACGTCAAAAAGCTGCCGAAACGAGACCGTGTAGATTGCGCCCGCCGCATGCCCAACCTTGCGGATAAAACTTAAAAAAGAAAAATCGTAGCTCAAAAGGCTGAAGGCCCCGGCCACAATAAGGATATTAACGATATAAATAATAAACAGGGCGAAAAAATAATTTTCTCTCATGGCCCCAGCCTGCTTGCCTTTGAGGGAATTAGCCGTAAACACCAAATGCATCGTCAACATGAAAGATGCCAAAAAAACAAAATAACCGAAAAAGTTACTTTGTTTCCAGATGACCGAGGCAAAAAAATACGCCACAAACGAAAGGATCGTAAAAATAGGAACACAGAATCCGGCAACCTTGACGAGGGGCGAGAAAAAACTCATGGCCTTCTCGGCTATTTTCTTGCCCGTGTCGTAGACTGTGGCGGGTTCATACAAAAGAATATGCAAAATCAAATACACAACAACGCCCCAGCCAAAAGCGGCAGCCACGGAAGTCTTCATCTCGCGCAGGCTGTCCAAGAACGCAATCGTTATGCCGATCACGATGGGCAAAAGCAAAAAGGCCAAAAAGAGTTTTAGAACCGCAAGCATTCTATCTCTCAATTTTTTCCAAGCCTCCCATGTAAGGACGCAAGACCTCCGGGATAACGATGCTTGCGTCTTTTTGCTGGTAATTTTCCATGATGGCAACCACGGTCCTGGCCAGGGCCACGCCCGAACCATTGAGCGTATGGACAAATTCCAGTTTTTTCGTCTCCTTGCTGCGGAAACGGATATTGGCCCGACGAGCCTGGAAGTCCGTAAAATTGGAGCAGCTGGACACCTCAAGCCACGCCTCCAGACCGGGCGCATAAGCCTCGAAATCGTAACACTTGGTGGCCGCAAAACTGATGTCTCCTGTTGCCAGCATCACGACCCGGTAGGGGAGCTTGAGCGCCTGCAACACCGCTTCGGCATTGCCCACGAGTTTTTCCAGTTCGTCAAAAGATGTTTCGGGTTTCACGAATTTAACGAGCTCCACTTTATCGAACTGATGCACGCGCACAAGACCTTTGGTGTCTTTACCGTACGAGCCGGCTTCCCGCCGAAAACACGGCGTATACGCCGTATAATAAAGGGGCAATTCCTCTTCGGTCAAAATATCGTCGCGGTGGATATTCGTCACCGGCACTTCAGCCGTCGGGATCAAAAATAAATCGTCGTCTTTGAGCCGGTACATATCTTCTTCAAGTTTCGGCAATTGCCCTGTTCCGGTCATGCTGGCGCGGTTCACCAGCGCCGGCGGCCACATCTCTTTGTAGCCGTGTTTGGACGTGTGGAGGTCGAGCATAAAATTGATCAGCGCCCGCTGCAGGCGCGCCCCCGGCCCCTTGAACAGGATAAAATTAGAGCCCGCGATTTTTGCCCCACGACTGAAATCAACGATGTCGAGATACTCGGCCAGCTCTGTGTGCGACTTCGGCTTAAAATCAAACTTCTTCTGTTCCCCCCACTGCCGCACGATCTTATTCTTGGTCGCATCGCCAACCGGGATAGAATCGTGCACTATGTTGGGCACAAGGTAGAGCAATTTGGAGAGCTGGGCTTCTTTTTCCTTCAACACTGTATCGAAAGTATCGATCTGGCTGGCCACTTCTTTCATGGACGCGATTTTGGCCTTGGGATCTTTTTTTTCTTTGAGGAGCCGCGTGATTTCATCGTTGGCCTCGTTTTTCTGGCGGCGCAGGTCATCTGCTTTGAGCAAAATTTTTCTGCGCTCCTCGTCCAGATCAACCAATTGGCCCACGTCAAATTTCATTCCGCGCTTCTGGATCGAAGATTTTACCAAATCCACATTTTCCCTGATAAATTTTATATCCAACATACTCACTCCGTTTTAGAAAAGTCAGCCTTTTATTACCCCGATCGGTCGCATGCGGCAGACGCGCCTGGCAATGCCGGCGCGATGCACCACATCCACCACTTCATTGACATCTTTATACGCCGCCGGCGCCTCTTCGACGATGGTGCCGCGGCCCGCGGCCATCACCGTGATGCCTTTGCCTTCCAGCTCTTTTAAAAGTTGGCGATAATCAACGGTCCTGGCGGCTTCATGCCGCGATTTAAGGCGGCCGGCCCCGTGGCAGGTCGTACCGAACGTCTCCTGCATGGCGCCGTCTGTTCCGACGAGCAAATACGAATTGCGACCCATGTCCCCCGGAATAATCACCGGCTGGCCGACGGTTTTGTATTTGGCCGGCAGCGCCGGATGTCCCGGGCCAAAGGCGCGCGTGGCGCCCTTTCGGTGCACGCACAAAAGTTTCTCTTTGCCGTCGACGACATGCTTTTCGATTTTGGCGATATTGTGGGCCACATCATAAATATGAAATATCCCTAAACGTTCCCACGATTGACCGAAAACTTTTTCAAAGGCCAGGCGCGTCAAATGCATGAGACACTGCCGGTTATTCCAGGCATAGTTCGCCGCACAGCGCATAGCCCCCAAATACTGTTTACCCTCGGGCGACTCAACAGGTGCACAGGCCAGCTGCCGGTCAGGAACATGGATGTTGTATTTGTCCAGACAATGCACCATGGTCTTCAAAGAATCATCACAAACCTGATAGCCAAGACCGCGCGAGCCACTGTGAATCATCACTGTTATTTGTCCCAAATCCAAGCCAAAGGCATCAACCAGGTCCCGGTCGTAGAGCTGATCGATCACCTGAACTTCTAAAAAATGATTTCCGGAACCAAGGGTCCCTGACTGCGTCTTGCCTCGTTCATAAGCCCTCTGAGATACAATTTCAGGATCCGCGCCATCGATCGCGCCGCGCTCCTCAGTTGTGTCTAAATCATCCTCTGTCCCATAGCCTTTTTTCACAGCCCAGGCCGCGCCCGTAACAAGGATCTCTTTCTCTTCTTTTGCCGTGGCCTTGATTTGGCCCTCGGAACCCACACCGGCCGGTACGGTATTGAAAAGGCTCGCGACCAACGTCTTGATTTTCGGACGGACTTCTTCCTCTTTGAGATTGGTCCTCAGCAGCCGCACCCCGCAGTTAGATACCACAAAACCATCGGCAATAAAATTGTGATGAGGATGTTTAACAGTAAAATCATAGACATTACTATCGAACTCTATCTCTTTTATCTCTTCTATAATGTCCCACACCAGACCAGATTGACCTAAGCCTTTCTTAGCTTCCCTAATAAACTTTGAATACGAAGGAAAATTTCTTGGTATTCTAGGCCACGCGTCATCGCTTTGTCTCTCTGCCACTGACTGTATGTAACGTTTACTCACAAACTGCCCGCCGACCTGTTGAAAGACAGCATCGTGAGTTAAACCTTCATTTTTAAGCGCAAGTATTGTTTTAATATGGTCTTTTCTTGTATTGATCACTTGCTGCTTCTGACATAAATAATGGACAGCAAAATTAGCCAACAATGACTTTTTCCGATTATAAATAAACCCAATTCTACCCCATAAATTAATCAAAGATTCCGGCTTGCACGAAAAAATCAATTCTAAATTCCAAGACATGACTCCGAGTTTTGTGCAATGTTTTCTTCTAACGACTAAATCTGTAGTTTTAACACCGAATTCTTGCACAAGGTTTGATATATCCTGCAAAAATTTTAAGCCATTTTTTAGATACTTGTCGCCCTTAGCCATATAAAAAACAGGGGCATAAAAATTCCCTATCTTAGACAATTTTGGTCTGGGCGTTGATAGTTCAGCACCAAAGAGGCTGCCCAAAAAGAGACGTTTTTGCCAGAGGGGGGCCGATTGCAGCCATTTCGGCATGTTGTATCTTTGGGATACTTTTTTCCCAACAGGAACGCCCAATGCAGCCAACAAAACTAAAAGGCTTGCTGCATTAACAGCAACACAATGACTTTTAAAATATTTTTCTTTCCCTTTATAAATTAATTTAGTGGTTCGGAC
>JAZDLY010000080.1:0-2182 GCA_043801485.1 Candidatus Omnitrophota bacterium
TGTTGTTTTTCTATTGACACAGGGCGAAAAATAGAGTAAAAATAGTGTCTTCAAACAAATCTTAGTGATTATTTTCTTATGTCTGATTCTTCCTTAATGGATAAAATCGTCTCGCTGTGCAAGCGCAGGGGTTTTATCTTCCAAAGCTCTGAGATTTACGGCGGACTTGCCAACACCTGGGATTATGGCCCTTTAGGGGTCGAGCTCAAGCGTAATGTCAAGAACGCCTGGTGGAAATCCGTGGTCCAGGAGCGCATGGACATGGTGGGTTTGGATTGTGCTATCCTCATGCACCCCCAGGTCTGGAAAGCCTCAGGCCATGTTGACGGATTTTCCGACCCTCTCGTGGATTGCAAAGAATGCAAAAAACGGTTCCGTCTTGATGCCCTGACAGATACCAAAGACAAGAACGTTAAGCTTTGCCCGTCTTGCCAGTCAAAGATCGATTTGGCCGCTGCTCCTCCCAGGATGTTTAATCTCATGATGAAGGCTTCCCTGGGTGCGGTTGAAGACGCAAGTGCCGTGACGTACCTGCGTCCGGAAACAGCGCAGGGGATTTTTGTGAATTTCCCGAATCTTTTGGATACCACCCGCAAGAAGCTGCCATTTGGCGTGGCGCAAATCGGCAAATCTTTCCGGAACGAAATCACGCCCGGAAATTATACCTTCCGTACCCGCGAATTCGAGCAGATGGAAATCGAGTATTTTGTCAAGCCCGAAGAAGACCAGAAATGGTATGATTCCTGGATAGAGGTGAGATTTGACTGGTATGTTCGGCTTGGCATCAAAAAGGACCATTTGCGCATCCGGCCGCATGCAGCAGACGAATTGGCCCATTATGCCAAAGCCTGCTCGGACATCGAGTACGAATTTCCTTTTGGTTGGTCAGAGTTGGAAGGCATTGCCAACCGGACAGATTTTGATTTGAAGCAGCACGCGCAGTTGTCCGGAAGAGATTTGACGTATTTTGACCAGGTAGAGAACAAGAGATATTACCCGCATATCATTGAGCCATCCGGTGGGGTGGATCGCGCGGCCCTGGCATTTTTAGTGGATGCCTACTACGAAGAGAAGGTTAAGGAAAAAACACGTGTTGTCTTGAAATTTTCAAAAGAACTCGCGCCAATCAAAGTGGCGATATTGCCGCTGCTGAAAAACAGACCGCAGATCGTCGGCATGGCCAAGGATATTGCCGAGGACCTTATGGGGCAGATTCCCCTGGTTTACGACGATACGGCGGCCATCGGCAAGCTTTATCGTCGCCAGGATGAGATCGGCACATTGTATTGCGTGACCGTGGACGTGCAGTCGTTGGAAGATAAAAAAGTTACGGTTCGCGACCGCGACACCATGCAGCAGGAACGCCTTGACCTCGCGCGACTCAAAGAATATTTGTTGGACAAATTATCATAATCAATTATTGAAAGGAGCAGTTGCGTCATGGGTAAGAAAAACGTTTACCCCGTTAGAAACAAAAAAGTTTCTAGGGGGACGCAAAAAGTTTCTAACGGGGTTTACAGCTTTGGCGGAGGTAAGGCAGACGGCAATGAAAGCATGAAAAATCTCCTGGGCGGCAAGGGTGCTAACCTGGCCGAGATGGCAGGACATCCGTCATTAAGACTTCCCGTGCCCCCGGGGTTCACCATAACGACAGAGGTTTGTGTTCATTTTTATAAGAATAATAAAAAATACCCAACAGGTTTGAAAGAAGAAGTGGATAAGGCCTTGAAGAAAGTCGAGGCCTTGATGGCTAAGAAATTCGGCGATCCGACGGATCCGTTGCTTGTGTCCGTGCGCTCCGGAGCCAGAAAATCCATGCCCGGCATGATGGAAACTGTCTTAAATGTCGGTCTGACCGAGAAGACGATCCCCGGTCTGGTCAAACAGTCCGGCGGAAACGCGCGCTTTGTTTATGACGCCTATCGCAGGCTCTTGATGATGTATTCGGATGTTGTCATGGAAAAGGCAGCCGGCATTGAACCAAAAGAGGAAGAAGGCATCCGCAAGCAACTCGAAAGGATAATGAGCCGGATGAAGAAAGAAAAGGGTTATCGCTTAGATACTGACTTGACCCTTGATGACTTAAAAGAACTCTGCCGTATGTTCAAGGGCAAGATAAAAGAGGTGCTGAAAAAGGAATTACCCGACGAGCCATACGAGCAGCTGTGGGGGGGTATCGGAG
>JAZDLY010000111.1:0-9962 GCA_043801485.1 Candidatus Omnitrophota bacterium
CAACGGCGTCGCGCCGGGCACAAAATTCGAAGATATCCCCGAGAGCTGGGTGTGTCCGGAGTGTGGCGTGACCAAAGAAAATTTTAAGAAATTAGCGTAACCTTTATGGACGAAAAAGGCCCTCTTCATCCTCTCTCGGTTTGGGAAGATTCCCGTGGTTTTGTTCCCGCCTTGAAATCTCTGCTTGTTCTCTGCGGCGTGGTGCTTTTCCGGCCCGTTGAATTTTTTCAAGAATTGAGCAATGCTGTCGGCGTCGATGTGCGCAAGCGCGTGCGCCGGGCTGTGTTGTGCGCTTTGATTTTTGGATTCTTCAAGCTTTTTTTGGATACGGCGAACATTTTCTGGATGCGCGCCTTGCCTAAGACCGCGGCTTCTTCGTTTTTTGAGGCCCAATTTACGGCGGTGTCCGCCTCGGTGGTCGGTTCGCCGTTTTTTCTCTTGCGGCCCGTCATTGCATTTGTCCTGACATTCGGGCTGTTGGCGGCCGGCGTCAAACTTATCATCGGCGTCGAAAAGCCACTCTTGCCTTTATTTTTTGTTGTTTGCTACAAAAGCGTCGCCGATGTCTTTTATGCCATTCCTTTTGGCGGCGGTTTTGTGGCTTTAGTGTGGTCTCTAGCACTTTTGGTTATCGGCGTCAAAGAAACTTATAAAGTTACTCCGGGCCGTGCGGTCATGACTGCGATCGTGATGCCGGCCATCTTGGGCTTTTTTATGCTTTTGGCGATTGCCCCGTCCCTGACACGGATCACGATGGCCCTGCTTCCGGAATCCAAGTCGCAGCTGGTCAAAATCAATGATCTGAGCGCCTATGCCACTACGTCGGCCCTGGTCACAGGCATCCAGGTGTATAAACAGGAATTGGGATTTTACCCCGCCCACCTGGGGGTCCTGAAGAAATATATTTCCGAGGATTTTATCGCTATGGCGATGAGCCCGGATGCCCAAACAGGGTATGATTACCGCTACGAACGTCCGGATGACCAACACTACACCTTGCGAGTCTTCCCTCGGAAGTCCGAAATGTCCGGACGCTTCACGTTTTATGTCGACCAAACAGGCAAGATCCTTGAGGGAGGCCCGGGGGGCCGATGGATCGAGAGCCTCGATCAGTTGCAGGCCGCGCTGAAGGAATGGAGCCCCGCCAGCGTTCAAGCACAAGGTGCCCATTCTAGCGACATGCTTGAGCGGCCAAATCCGTCCTTACCTGCCGGTAGGCAGGCGCAGCCCTGAAAGCCGCGGTTTTTGGCCGCGAAAGTATAACGTTGAAGAAATCGCTCGATTGTGGTAAAGTAATATTCCATTAAAAAGGAGGATGCTATGGGAGAAAAATTCAGGAAAACATCAGGAGTGGATTTAAAAGAGCTCATTGCCGATCTCAACAGAGCGTATTGCGATGAGTGGCTGGCGTATTATGCCTATACCTATATGGCTCAGATTGTTTCCGGTCAGGGAACAGAAGACATGGAAGAGTATTTAAAGAAGATCGCTTCCGAAGAGCTGGAGCATCAGGGTGAAGTTGCGGATATGATCATTAAGCTTGGCGGAGCACCGACTGCTAATTTTAGCGAAATAGAGAAAAACGCCAATGCTCCGTATCCTATGCCGCCAAAGAAGACAGACGACTATGCTCAAATTATTGAGTTTGTTCTTGGGGCCGAAGGTGGTGCCATTGATGCCTATCGTAAAATTGCCAAAAAGACCTTGGGCAAAGAAGACGTTGTCTACCAGCTCGTGACCCATATTTTGAGCGAAGAGGTCAATCACGAGGAAATGTTCGAGAATCTCAAATGAGACCACAACTTATGGAGCAATAGCGACATAAGTTGTCAGGTCGAATTAGTCCCGATCCCTGCAAGCAGATTTCAGGTGTATAGCGTCGGGAATCTGCGCAGCGTTTTGGGATCGGGATAACCACCTTATAAATAATATTCAAGGGAGAAAGAATCATGGCGAAAGTAACAGTTGATGCAGCCACATGCGTCGGGTGCGGGCTCTGTGAGCAGAATTGTCCGGAAGTTTTCGAGATGAAGGACGACGGCATTGCTTACGTGAAGGCCCAGGAATGCAAAAGCTGCAATCTGCAGGAAGTGGCCGATCAGTGTCCGGTCAATGCCATTAAGATTAGCTAATTTAACGAAAGAGAGCGCCACTTTTGTCCTTTTGGCAAAAGTGGCGCTCTCTTTTTTAGTCCCCAAATCCTATGAAAGAAGCCCTATTCTATAAGGCTTTAGGAGCCAAGACCGTCCGTTGCGAATTGTGCCCGCATTTCTGCGTTATCAAAGACGGCGGCACAGGCTTTTGCGGCGTGCGCGCCAACACAGAGGGTCAGCTGCAAAGTTTAAACTACGGCCGCGTGTCTTCGCTGGCGCTGGATCCGGTCGAGAAAAAACCGCTGTATCACTTCCATCCTAAGGAATTCATTCTTTCTGTCGGCACCGTCGGGTGCAATCTTTCGTGTTTGTTTTGCCAGAACTGGAGCATTTCCAAAGACGCGCAAGCGCCAACCGAGCCCGTCACGCCCCTGGCGCTTATTGAAAAGGCCAGGCAGCTGCGTTCCTTCGGCATTGCCTATACCTATAATGAGCCTTTTATCTGGTATGAGTTTGTTTGCCAGACGGCAAAACTGGCCCAAGAGGAGGGTTTAAAAAATGTGCTGGTGACCAACGGCTATGTGAACCCGCAGCCGCTGGAAGAGCTCTTGCCTTTGGTCGATGCGATGAACATCGACCTCAAGTCCATCCGCGATGAATTTTATCGCAAGACCTGCTCAGGAACAGTGGCCCCGGTGCTGGAGACCATCAAGACATCGGCCAAAAAATGCCACATCGAGTTGACCAACCTGATTATCCCAACGCTCAATGATTCTGACGAGGATCTGACAGACCTGGTGGATTGGGTATATGCCAACGTCGGTCCTGACGTGCCGATGCATTTCTCGAGATATTTTCCCTGCCACAAGATGACTCTTCCGTCGACGCCGGTCGAGACCCTCAAGCGGGCAGAGCGCATCGCGCGCAAAAAACTCAAAAACGTCTATCTGGGAAACGTGTAGTGAGCCAGCCTTGCGTTACTTGAGGCTGGCTTCTGTGACGTAGCTGACAAGGTTGGCGCGTTTTTTGAGGTTTGCGAAATATTCCTCAAAGGCCTTATTGCGTTTTTCTTCAACAAGCTGCTTGGCGAATTCGTCTTTCTCTTCCTTGAATTTTTCCTCATCCACCGGGATGGTTTCGACGGATTTGACCACATAGAATCCTTGCGGCAGTTCAACGACCGCATCCGCCACTGCGTTTTTGTCCAACCCAAAGGCTACATCTTTTAAGGCTTCGGCCATGCCCAATTCTGCAACATAACCTTCTTTGGCAAAAAGCGGCGTTTCTTTGACGGTGAGGTTGTTCTCCTGCGCTGTTTTGTCGAAGTCCGGGCCCGCTTTTCTGGCGTCTTGACCTTTGAGCTTGGCCAGGAAGTCTTCGGCCTTCTGACGCGCCAAGGCCTTGGCTTTTTCGAGGATGACTTTTTCTTTCACTTTTGAGCCCACATCTTTGTATTCGGGGATGGTGGCGGGCTTGGTGTCTTTGATTTTGAAGATATAGGCTGCGTCGTTGAGCTCGATGATTTGGCTAAAGGCAGACGGCGGCAAGTTGAACAGAAGGCTTGAGAGTTGCGGCAGCCAGCCGACGGCGGGAATCGGGTCTTCAAAGCCAAAAAAGCCCGTTTCCTGAATTTCAAGTTTTTGGGATTCTGCCGCAGCCTTGAACCCGCGGCGCCGGGCTAGAGTGTAGGCTTCTTCGATCGATTTTTTTGCGTTCTCGTCCTTGAAATCCACGCGCACATAAGCCACATTGATCTGCGGCGGTATTTTGAATTCCTCTTTGTGGTTTTCAAAGTAAGCCGTTAGTTCGTCGTCGGTAACGGAGATTTTCTCTTTATAAGTCTGTGGGCTGAATTCCACATATTCAAGGCGGGTTTTGATGTTTTGGTCTTCGTAGGACTTGCGGATTTCTTCGTCCGAGGCGAAGATGGTCTGCGTGACCTGATCGTAAAGGCGCCCCATCGCCAGGTTCTGGCGAAAGTGTTCTTCAAATAAGCGCGCGGGCTGGTTAAGCTCATATTGCAGGGAAGCTTCATAGAGCCTTTGGTCAAAACGCCCCTGGCGCGCAAAGTAGGGCAACGAGGCAATCCTGGAGACGACCTCCTGGTTGGTGACGTTTATTTTGCGCTGTTTGACTTCGTGGAGAAGGATGAGTCTGTCCCAGGTTGCCTGCAGGGGGTTGAAGAACGAGGAGGCGATTTCGTTGGCCTTGTCTCCGTATTGGATTTTCAGCTGTGTTCGCCAGCCGGAAAAGGCGTCCCGAAAATCGTCGTAGCTGACCTTTTTGCCGAAGATAATGCCGGCAGAATCAGGCGTTTTGCGCTTGTTGATGACGCTGGCCGACCCCCAGATCATAAAGGCGGGGATCAGAATAAAAGCCAGGACGTAAAAGATCCTTTTTGCAACCTTTTTGCGCCGCAAGAGGTTAAGCATGCCAACAATTATACATCACCATATTTTCCTTTACAAAGCAAATTTTCAAATGTATAATTGCCTCGCTTGTGAGGTGATCTATGCAAAAGCTAAAATGCGGAATACCTAAGGGGAGCCTGAGCGAATCGACCTTGAGGATGTTTGCCAAGGCCGGCTTTAATATCGTGGTGAGCTCCAGGTCCTATACCCCTTCGATTGACGACCCGGAAATCGAACCCATCATGTTGCGGGCCCAGGAGATGTCGCGCTATGTGGAAGACGGAGTGTTGGATTGCGGCATTACGGGCAACGACTGGATTTTGGAGAATAAGTCCGATGTGGTCAGATTGGCGGACCTGGTCTATTCCAAGCAAGGCATGAAACCCGTGCGCTGGGTCCTGGCTGTTCCGGAGAATTCTTCGATCAAAAGCATCAAAGATTTGAACGGCAAACGCATTGCCACGGAATTGGTCCAGGCCACAAAAGACTTTTTGAAGATCAATAAAGTCAAAGCGGATGTGGAATTCAGCTGGGGGGCGACGGAGGTCAAGGTCGCCGCCAAGCTCGTCGACGCGATTGTGGAGCTGACCGAGACAGGCTCAAGTCTGCGGGCGCACAATCTCAAAGAAATGGCAACGGTCTGCACGTCCACAACTCAGTTTATCGCCAATAAGAACAGCGTCAAGGACCCCTGGAAAAAGAAAAAGATGGGGCAGATTATTCTTCTTTTGAGGGGAGCCATTGAGGCCGAGGGAAAAGTTGGTCTGAAGATGAATGTGCCGGCCAAGAATCTGAATATGCTCTTGAAGATGTTGCCGGCGTTAAGAAAGCCGACGGTCTCAGGCCTGTCTGATAAAAACTGGGTGGCGGTGGAGACCATTATTGAAGAGAAACTGGTGCGCACCATTATCCCTCAGCTCAAAGAAGCCGGCGCCGAAGGGATTATCGAGTACGCATTGAATAAACTGATCCAATAAAGGAGCGAGAGTATGCCTTGCGGCCGAAAAAGAAAAAGAAGAAAGATCAAGACGCATAAAAGGAAAAAAATGCGTCGTAAGCTCAGACATCTCAAGAAGAGAAACTGGGGATAAGGTTTCCTCAAGCAGGTTTTGATGAGATGTTTGATGCACTTGCTGACGGCGGGCTGCCTGGTGTTGAGCTGTTGCGGCTGTGCCACAGAGCGCCTGAGCGCTGTCAGGGCGTCGCGGTCTTACAGCCGTTACGTCATGGGAGCTCTCGAGGAGCGCGTCGGCAATATCGAAGAGGCCCTGGAGCATTACCGCGCTGTCGAAGATCTAGACCAAAAGGCCCCGGCGCCGCATATCCAGCTTGGCTTAAGCTATATCCGGCTCAATAAATACTCAAAGGCTGCCGTCGAGTTCCAACAGGCGGTGGACCTGACACCCAATGATCCGTACGCACGCTATGCGCTTGCCCTTTTATATGTTCAGCTGGGTGAAACCAAGAAGGCCATTGATCAGTATCAAGTCCTGCTCGGGCAGTATTCGGACGAACGGTCTGTAGAGGTTCAGCTGAGGCGCATTTTGTCTCAGCTTTATTTTTTAGAGAAGGATTTCGCAGAGGCACACGATCAGTGTGCGGCTATTTTGAAGTTCAGCCCGCTGGATGAATTCGCTCTTTACACAACGGCCCTGATTTATGTGGAAGAGGACGACGTTGCCAATGCGGTCGCGGCCTTCCGGGAAGTTCTGACCAATTACCCCGAGAGCGTCCAGGCCATGAATGGCTTGGCCTATCTCTATGCCGAAAAAGACATAAACCTCGACAAGGCCTTAGGTCTTGCGGAGAAAGCCGTCGAAGCGGATTCGACGAGCGGCGCCTATGTGGATACCCTCGGCTGGGTTTATTTCAAGATGGGGGAGACCGACAGGGCCATTGCGCTGTTGACAAAAGCAGCGCGCCTGGAGCTGGATCCTGTGATCATCAATCATCTGGCCGAGGCCTACGCGAAAAAAGGCTTGATCAACGAAGCCAGAGAACAGTGGAAGGCTTCTCTGGCGTTGGACCCCACGCAGAAAGACGTGCGCAGACGCTTGAAAGAAAATAAACCATGATGCTGGATGGCAGAAAAACACTGGAATTAGAAGAAAAGGCGCGGGAAATCCGCATGATGATTATTGAGATGCTGGCGAGGGCCGGCTCTGGTCATCCCGGCGGATCCCTGTCGAGCGCGGACATCCTGACGTGTTTGTATTACTACGTGATGCGCCATAATCCCAAGGAACCAGATTGGCCTGACCGGGACCGATTTCACTTGTCCAAAGGCCATTGTTGTCCGGCGCTGTATGCGGTTTTGGCGGAGATGGGTTATTTTTCGAAACAAGAGCTTGCGAATCTCAGGAAATTCGGCGCGATCCTTCAGGGACACCCGGACCGCCACACGCCAGGGATCGACGTCTGCAGCGGTTCACTGGGTCAAGGGTTGTCCGTGGCTCTCGGCATGAGTCTCGCTGGAAAAATAGACCGCAAGGATTACCGCGTTTACTGTCTTTTGGGCGACGGCGAAATTCAGGAGGGCAATGTTTGGGAAGCGGCCATGGCCGCCGCCCACTACAAATGCGACAATCTGTGCGCTATTTTGGATTACAACGGGTTTCAGATCGACGGCCGCGTTTCGGAAATCATGGGCATCGAGCCTTTGTCGGAGAAGTGGCGTGCTTTCGGTTGGCATGTGCTCGACATAGACGGCCACAATATGAACGCGATCCTCAAAGCCTTTGAAACGGCCAAGAAGATCAGGGAAAAACCGACAATGATCATCGCCAAAACCATCAAGGGCAAGGGTGTTGCCTTCATGGAAAATGTGGTGGATTTTCATGGCCGGCCGCCGACCTCTGATGAGGCGCAGCGGGCTTTAAAAGATTTGAAAAGGGAGCGTTGACGACATGGCGGAAATGCTTTATGCCAGGGATGTGTACGGCAAGACCCTTGTGGAGCTGGGCAAGCAAAGCCCGGAGGTCGTGGTTTTGGATGCTGATCTTTCCGGATCCACGCGCACGAGTGTGTTTGCCAAGGAATTCCCCAACCGTTTTTTTAATTTCGGCGTTGCGGAGCAAAACATGATGGCGACCGCGGCCGGCTTGGCCAGCTGTGGCAAGATTGTGTTCGCTTCCACATTTGCGATGTTCGCCACGGGCCGTGCGTGGGATCAGGTCCGCAATTCCATCTGTTACAGCAATCTTGACGTGAAAATTGTTGCCACGCATGCCGGCATCACCGTCGGTCCAGATGGCGCCAGTCATCAGGCGATCGAGGATATTGCCATCATGCGCGTCATTCCGAATATCCACGTGGTTGTCCCGTGCGACGGCCCCGAAACACGCCAAGCCCTGCTTGCCGCTTTTACGACCCCGGGACCTTTTTACATACGTCTGGGTCGTGCCAAGATTCCGACCATCGAAGGCAAAAAACCTTTCCAACTCGGCAAGGGATGCATTCTCAGAGACGGAACGGACGTGACCATTGTGGCCTGCGGCATTATGGTGGCGCAAGCTCTCGCAGCACAGGAGATATTAGCCAAGCAAAAAATTTCAGCCCGGGTGGTCAATTGCCACACCATACACCCCATTGACACAGAGCTCTTGACGCAATGCAGTCGCCAGACCAAAGGTTTTGTGGTCTGCGAAGAGCATTCGGTTATTGGCGGATTGAGTTCGGCCATTGCCGAAGCCTTGTCGGAGGTTTATCCGACCAAAATCTTGCGGGTCGGAGTTAAAAACAGGTTCGGTCAGTCCGGCGACGAATCGGATCTTTTGAGGGAATATCAGCTGTCTGCCGAAGATATCGCGGCAGCAGCCAAACAGCTTGTATAGCAACCGTGCTTTTAGCAATGCCTTTTTCTGCCAAAACCCTTTGTCTGGAATCTCCCGCCAAACTGAACCTTTTCCTGGATGTGATCAACAAAAGGCCCGACGGTTATCACAATATCGTCACGCTTTTCGAACGCATCAACCTTTGCGATTCGGTGCGTCTGTTTGCCATCCATAGCGATGAAATCGTGGTGTCCTGTTCCCATCCGGATGTTCCCTTAGACTATCGGAATCTGGCCTGGCGGGCCGCAGAACTGATCAAGAAATCCCGGGACATCAGAACTGGCGTCAAGATTGAGATCGACAAGCGCATTCCTGTTGGCGCAGGTCTGGGGGGAGGCTCGAGCAATGCTGCCGCTGTTCTGAGTGGCTTGAGCAGGCTTTTTAAGCTCAAACTCGACCAAAAGACCCTCACAGGGTATGCCAACAGGCTTGGCAGCGATGTGGCCTTTTTTATTCTCAACAAAAGTTTTGCTCTTGGGACGGACCGCGGAGGGGACTTGAAGCGGGTTTTTGTGCCCAAAAAGCTTAAATTATGGCACCTTTTGTTTATTCCGCCCCTGAAGGTCATGACGAAGGAGATTTACGGATTGCACAAAAGTTTAGCGTTGACAAGAAAACCCCTGGATGTTAATATACTAATCCGCTATTTAAAGGGAAAAAATATTCCCTAGCTCAACCGCAGTGTCTATAATGAATTAAGCGCAACAGTAATAAAATCATATAGATTGGTTTCTGAGCTAAAGGCTGATCTTTTAAAATTTGGGTTAAAATATGTGCACATGTCCGGCAGCGGACCTACGCTTTTTTCCGTTCACAAAACCCGGCAAGAAGCGCAGGGGGCCCTGGAAAAAATATCGCGCCGGCTTTCCCATAAATGCGGTACTTTTTTGGTGAGCACCTTGTGAGGAATGAGGTCATAACGGATAGAGCGAAGCGACATAAGTTATGTGTCGTGATTTTGTCCTTGACACCTACCTGGAAATATTCATAGGAAAGTGTCAAGGATGATCCTTGTTCGCTGACGCTCACAAGGACTTCGCTGGATGCACCTGCGGTGCACGATAAGGTGCTTGATTCGCACAGATAACTTACGTTCACTAACGTTCCGTAAGTTATGTGCTCATTTAAAGGAGGATCAACTATGGAGATTACGGAAGTCAGAATTTTCATGAAAGAGAGTCCTGACAAAAAATTGAAGGCATACGCGACCGTTACCTTTGACAATGCCTTCGTGGTTAGAAACATCAAAGTGATCGAAGGCGGCGGCGGCCTTTTTATTGCCATGCCGTCACGAAAATTGAAAGGCGCCTGCCCTAAATGCAACTTCAGGAATGAATTGAAGAGCAAATATTGCAACCAATGCGCTGTCCAATTGCCCGCGGTTACGCATCCCATGGGCTCAGAGCAGGATGCCAGCAGCGCTCAGTCCGAACACAGAGATATCGCTCATCCCATAACCCAAACCTTTAGGGATTATCTTCAAAAAAAGGTGTTGGAGGCCTACGAAGCAGAAAAACACAAAGGGCCTGTCTCTGGAGCGAGCCGGTACGGCGAAGAGTGAACTGCTCTTAGGCGATAGCGGATATTTTCGAGTGTCATAGATTTTGGGACGTCGTCCAATGGTA
>JAZDLY010000155.1:0-2373 GCA_043801485.1 Candidatus Omnitrophota bacterium
GCGGTATATTTTTTGAATTTCAAAAGAAGGATGCATCAGGCGGTGGGCCAGGACGCCGTCATTGGTCAAAAGCAACAATCCCGTGGTGTCTTTATCCAGACGGCCGACCGGAAAAACATTGCGCGTGCCTTTGGGCAATAAATCCATGACCGTTTTGAAGGCAAAACGGTCGCGGACCGTGGTGACAACGCCTTTGGGCTTATTCAAAAGAATGTAGATCTTTTCAGGCGCTCCGACGCGCTGGTCGCAAAGACAGACACAGTCGCAAGAAGGCTCAACCGCACAGGAAGGCTCCAGGATGATCTTGCTGTTGACTGTGACTTTTCCGGTCTGGATAAAAGTAAGGGCTTTGCGGCGAGAACATACGCCCGAATGGGAGAGAAAAACCTGAAGGCGCATGAAGCTTATTGAGCGGGGCCGATCTGGTCTTTGACGAGAGCCAGAATTTCTTCGGGCCTGCAGGGCTTGGCGATAATGCGGCGGTTAGCAATGACCGGCCCGATGCGCTCCTGGTCTGCCTTGGTTAAAACGCCGGTAAGAAAAATAATAGGGATATCACGCGTCAAGACGTTGTTTAATAATTCGGCGGCCACTTCTGAACCGTCGATATCCGGCAACATGAGGTCCAGGATGACCAGGCCCGGCAATTCTTTTTTTGCAATCTTCAACCCATCCGTTCCGTTATCCGCCGTGAAAACCGAGTACCCTTGCCTTCTTAAAAACGCTCCCAACGGATCCAGAATATCATGTTCGTCATCAACGAGAAGTACCGATTTTTTGTTCGGGGTTAGCATGGACTCCCTCCTGTTGCTGCTTATTATATCACAAGGGAACAAAAGGAAACAATCTCATTTTGTTCCCTTAGCCATAGAAGGTGAAACGGTTGGCGGGTTGACTTTGTATTTTTCGATTTGCTCTTTGACTTTTTTGATGCGCTCTTCCATGCGCGGGTGCGTGCTTAAAACTTCAAACACACGGCCGCTGGGCCCTTTTTCGCGAAGTAAAAATTCCAAAGCCCGCACCATGCCCTGCGGGTCAACCCCGGCCAACATTAAATATTTGACGGCCAACCGGTCGGCTTCTAGTTCGTCCTCGCGGCTGTAGCCGCGCGACAAAAGACCAAACACCGTGTTGGAAACGCCGGAAATCTGCGAAAGCAGGGTCGGATTTTTGTTACCCAGCCCAACGGAGACCAAAAGCAATAAAACATCATAGCCAAGAGCAGACTGCATGCGCTTGACCGCATGTTTGGCTGCTGCATGAGCAATCTCATGAGCGACAACAGCGGCGAGCTCTGATTCCTTGAGCCTATCGAATAAACCGCGATAGACAAAGATATATCCGCCCGGCAAGGCAAAGGCATTCAGGTCCTTGTTGTCCAAAACCATAAAGTGATAGACAATATCCCGACGGTCAGAGACGCCAACGATTTTGTTCCCGATGCTGTTTAAAGCCCGTTGTTTGGCAGGATCGGCAAGGGGCTTCTCTTCTTCTTTGATGACGACATCGGACATGCTGCGTCCGATCTGCACTTCTTCGGCGCTGCTGATGGCAATGGAGCCCACCCGGGCTAAAGCCCGGGGTTCCCTGGGCGGAATGCCCAAGCGGCCAAATCTCATCCGCGCCCTGAAGGGCGCGGTTTCCTGGCCGCGGGGTATGAATTCCCTGCGCTCCGTGGCCGGGTTGTACACCGTGGCACAACCTGCCAGCCCCCCCATTAGCAAAAGAACAACGAGAAACTTGAAGTGCCTAGTTGAATGATGCAATCGAGGATTGATGTTAAGGTTTTCTATTGTCGGGGGTATGTTTTGGTTCTGTCTGGAGCAGGACGTTTGCAGGCCGAGCGGGCACGGTGTCCGCCGAAGGCGGACGAGCGAGGCCGAAACTCGAGCGAAGACTTTCCACGCTGGGGAAAGTCGAGCGGTCCTGCGGAAGACAAACCAAAGCATAACCCCAGAATATATAAATGTGATTCTATAGCTCAAATTAGCATCCTGTCAGAATCGTTCGGATTTTCTCGGGTATTTTTCGCGGCCGGAACGTTTTGTCGATCAAGACGTGCATGGTGAACCCCTCCGTCAAAAGGACTCGGTCATTTTTCCTGTAGATTTTATAACAAAATTTGAGGCTCGAAGCCTTGACATCTGAAGGCCAAACTTCGACAATCACCGTATCGCCGTAGCGGGCCGGCGCCCTGTAAACACAATGGGCTTCGACAACGGCAAGCCCAAGACCCTCCTTTTCAATCTCGGTGTATTCCATGCCGTGCGCCGAAAAATACGAGGTACGCGCAACCTCAAACCAGACAAGGTAGTTGGCGTAATAAACGACCCCCATCTGATCTGTTTCGGCATAACGGACTTTGATTTCGGT
>JAZDLY010000167.1:0-5811 GCA_043801485.1 Candidatus Omnitrophota bacterium
GTGGGGGTGGTGAGCCTGTTTGGCACAGCGTATGTCGTTTTGATGCCGGTTTACGCAAAGGAAATTTTCCATTCGGATTCCAGGGCCCTGGCGATTTTGATGTCGGCAAACGGTCTGGGGGCTTTGATCGGCGCTTTGAATCTGGCGCGACAGAAGCCCGCGGTGGCAAAAAATAGAATGCTCAGGATGACCGCACTGATCTTTTTTGTTTCCGTTATGCTTTTTGCTTTTGCCCCGACATTGTCCTTGGCGGCTTTTCTTTTGATTCTTGCCGGCTATGGAGGTACCAGTTCCATGTCTTTGGTCAATACGCTCATTCAAGTCAACATCGCCGATGAGTTTCGCGGCAGGCTTATGGCTATTTTTGTGATGATGTTCGGGGGCCTGATGCCTTTTGGCAATCTGTTGGCGGGATCCTTGGCGCATTTTTGGGGTGCGCCTTTGGTTGTTTTTTTAGGGGGATTGGTCAGCCTTCTTTTGTATTTTTTCTTTGACGCCAGGCTTCTGAATCAGTCCCGGATGATGCCGGATTTTACCTAAAAGAGGTTCCAAGGATGAAAAATGCGCTGGTGTCGGATATTTTTCGCAGGATTGCGGAGCTCTTGGAGATCAAATCCGAAAATCCATTCCGGATCCGCGCGTATCTGCGGGCCGCCGAACAAATCGAAAACCTCAAAGACGATATCGCAGAATATTCTTCGCAAGAACGCCTGGGAGACATTCCGGGGATCGGCACGGATTTGGCGCAGAAGGCCAACGAGATCCTCAGCTCCGGGACTTGCAAGCTTTATGAACAATTGAAAAAGGAGATCCCCGAGGGTGTTTTGGCGTTGATGGAAGTTCCCGAGATCGGTCCGAAAACAGCGCGCCTCTTTTTTGAAAAGTTGAATATCAATTCCCTGGAAGCGCTCAAAACAGCCGCTCAGAACGGCAGGCTTGCGACACTGCCCGGCATCCGTCAGAAAACCGTCGAGAATATCCTCAAAGGCATTGCGCTGATCAAGAAGGGCAAAGAGCGCATGGATTTGTTAACAGCCACGACAACGGCTGAAGCGATCCTAGGCGGTCTGCGGACGGTCAAAGACGTTGGGAATATATCTGTGGCCGGAAGTTTACGGCGCATGAAAGAGACCGTGCGGGATATCGACATCTTAGTCGCCTCCAAAAAAGCCCGGAAAGTCACGGATGTCTTTGTGCATCTGCCAGAGGTCCGTCGTGTCTTGGCCGAGGGGCAAACGAAATCATCCGTGTTGACCAAAAGCGATGCGCAGGTGGACTTGCGCGTGCTGGAGCCCGGCGAGTTCGGCGCTGCCTTGTTGTATTTTACGGGCTCCAAAAATCACAACATCAAGCTGCGTCAGTTGGCCATAAAGCGCGGATTGAAAATCAATGAATACGGGATCTTTGACAAAAAAGGACGTTGCCTGGCATCCCGCACGGAAGAAGAGATGTATCGGGTCCTGGGGATGGATTGCATTGAGCCGGAATTGCGCGAGGACAACGGCGAGATTGAAGCTGCGCTCAATCATCAATTGCCCAGACTGATTGAACTCAAGGATATCAAGGGAGACCTTCACGCTCACACGAATTATTCTGACGGCAGCAATACCATCCAGGAGATGGCGCATGCCGCCGTATCGCTGGGCTACGAGTACATTGCCTTAACAGATCATTCCCAGAGTCTGAAGGTGGCCCATGGGCTGGATCTGGCGCGCCTGAAGAAAAAGCGCAAAGAACTCGATCGGGTCAATAAGCGATTAAAAAATATCCGTGTTCTTTTTGGCACAGAGGTTGAGATCGCCGCTGATGGAGGCATGGATTATACCGATGAGATCCTCAGGCAGTTTGACATCGTTGTGGCGGCAATTCATTCCGGGTTTAAGCAGACCAAAAAGCAATTGACGCATCGCCTGGTGTCGGCCTGTCGCAATAAGCATGTTCACATCGTTGCTCATCCGACAGGAATACTCCGGCCCACCCGCGATTCGTATGAATTGGATTTTAAGGAGATTTTTAAGGCGGCGCGGGACACCAACACCGCCTTGGAAATCAACGCCCATCCGTATCGCCTCGACCTCTCGGATGTCCACAGCCGCTGGGCGCATGACCAAGGGGTAAGGCTTGCCATCGGAACCGATGCTCATGATCAAAGCCATTTGAACTACATGCGATTCGGCGTCGGATTGGCTCGCCGCGCCTGGTTGACAAAAAAAGGCGTTTTGAATACGCTGAGCCTCAAGGCGTTGTTGAAAGCTTTAAAAAAATAACATGCGGGCAAAAATGAAAACTTGTCTGGTTTTCGCACTAAGCATTTTGGTTTGCGGTTGTGGATCCAAGGCCACGACCGACACGGAATTCCTCCTGGGGACTTTTGTGGAGGTGACCTCCAGTGATCCCAAGGCAAAAACAATTGTTTTTCAAGAAGTGCGTCGCTTGGAGAAACTTTTGAATTTTTATGATGAAAACAGCGAGTTGTCCCAGCTCAATGCCACAAGCGACCTGCGCGTCTCACCGGAATTGTTTGAGCTTCTTGAGTTCTCAAAAAAAATGCATGAGCTCACCCAGGGCGCCTTCGATCCTACGGTTGCGCCTGTTGCCGTTTTGTGGAAGCGGGCCATCAAAAAAGAAGAAATGCCGAAAGAGGATGAGCTCCAAGCGGCCCGTGGCCTTGTGGGGTTTGATTACGTTTTTCTGGAGGAAGCGACGCGCCGCGTGCGGCTTTTGAAATCAGGAAGTAAACTTGACCTGGGGGCCGTGGCCAAGGGCTATGCGGTTCAACGCGCGATCGAAAAGCTACGGGAAGCCAATGTTGCGTCTGCCCTCGTGAATGCCGGCGGCAACGTCTATGGTCTTGGCCGCAATGGAAACAAGCCTTGGACCGTGGGCATCCGGGACCCGCGTCAGTCGGGGCGCATTGTGGAACGCGTCCCGTTGGAGAACAAGGGGGTTGCCACCTCAGGAGATTATGAGCAATTTTTTGTTTTTCAAAACAAGAGATATTCGCATATAATAGATCCAAAGACAGGTGCTCCCGTGGATTCCGGCATTGCTTCGGCAACAGTGATTGCCTCTGATGCCAAGACCGCTGATGCGCTTGCAACAGCGCTGGTGGTCTTGGGGGAAGAGCGCGGCCGGCAGGTGCTGAAAAATTTTCCCAATGCGAAAGCGCGGCTGATCGATATTCATGGCAAACTCAGAGAGTTATAAAATTATTTCCAAAATTACACTAGCCACCGCAAAGGAGGGCCTATGAATGAGGAACGCCGTAAACACGTGCGGTTTAAATCCGCGACGATTGTTCAGTATAAAAAGGGACTCTTGTCGGTCCTAAACGACACCGTGACCAAAGACGTCAGCCTGGGAGGTCTTTGTTTTTTTTCCGAAAAAAAGATCAAGATCGGCAAGGTTGTGCGTTTGAGGATTTTTTACGATGGCAAATCGCCGGCCAAGGTGCTCAAGGGCCGCGTGGTCTGGTCCACCGAATGCTCTGATGTCATTTCCAAGGGGTACCTCAACGGATTGACCTTTTTGCGGTAACTGATGAAGAAGAAAATTTCAAAACAAAAAAATATAAGGTGCTGGGAATTTTTTCACTGCCGGACTGAAGACCACAAGAATTGTCTTTTGTCAGAAGTCGGCGAGTGGCGCTGCTGGTTGGTGAATATTCCCTGTTGCAAAATCGACGAAATCGCACCGCACCCCTTGAGTTTAAAACGAATTGTTTGCAAAAATTGTGAATACTACAAAACCTATCATTCCTAAACGGATTAAGGTTCTGTTTGCCGTTTTATTTTTATGGTCCGTTGTTTGGACTCCCGAGGTTTGTGCGCGCAAGTCATCAGGTGCTAAAAAAAAGAAATCTTCAAAGGGGGTTACAGCGCAGTCGGTCTATGCCGTAGATTACACAAATCGGCGTGTTTTGTTTTCTCGCAATCCAAGGCAGACATTTTTTCCGGCAAGCACCACAAAGCTTATGACAGCCCTGGTTGTTCTTGACCAACTGGACTTAAACCAGCAGATTAAAGTCTCCTCAAAGGCCGTTGGCGTGACGCCGACCAGAGCCGGCTTGACCAAAGGCGCGACTTATTCCGTGCGCGACCTTTTGGAGTTATTGCTTGCCGCATCAGCCAATGATGCCGCCGTGACTTTGGCCGAGGGCGTTGCGGGAAGCGAGCAGGATTTTGTGGTTTTGATGAACAAAAAGGCCAAGGCCCTGGGTTGCAAAGATTCCAATTTTGCGAATGCCTCCGGATTGCCCAACAAGAAACAGGTCACGACAGCCTATGATTTGTCTATCATTGTTCGCGCGGCGCTCAGCAATTCGTTTGTGCTGGAAACCATGAAAGCAAAATATGTTTCAGCCACTGGAAGCGACGACAAAAAAATCAAAAAGAAAAATCATAATAAAATGCTCTGGAAGACAAAAGACCCATGCGTCTTGGGAAAAACCGGCTACACGATTGCCGCACGGCATTGTTTTGCCGGCATCGCCTATTACGACGATCACCGCGTTTCGTTTGTTATTTTAAAAAGCCGCAAGCCCTGGCAGGATATTTGCAGGATTCTGGGGTTGAAGGTGGATGGGTAGGAGATGAAAAATTTTCTTGTTGTTTTGGGGACGCTCGTGTTTCTTTTTCTCTACGTGCGCTTTCTGGAGCGCCGGTCGTTGTATGTGCCGTTTGGTGAAATCACCGAAACGCCGAAGTCCCGCGGCATGGATTTTCAGGACATGAGTCTGGTAACACCGGACCATGAAACCCTCAACGCCTGGTTCGTCCCGGTTGCCGGCGCCAGTCAGACTGTTTTGTTTTTTCACGGCAATGGAGGGAATATCAGCCACCGGCTGGAAAAGATTGCTCTGTTGCATGCCTTGGGATTGAATGTATTTATTGTTGATTATCGGGGCTACGGAAAAAGCACAGGGAAGCCTTCTGAAAACGGTCTATACACGGATGCCCAGATGACCTATGAGCATGCGGTCGGTGTTTTAAAGATTCCAGCAGATCGCATTGTTCTTTACGGAGAGTCGCTGGGGGCAGCTGTTGCGGTGGAGCTGGCGTCTAGACGTCCGGTAGCGGCTTTGATCCTGGAGGGCGCATTCACAAATATCCGGGACATGACACGCTGGGTCATGCCGTTGGCGCCTACTGTTTTTGTCAGCGTCAAATACGATTCTCTGGCCAAGATCAAAAAACTCCGCGTTCCGATTTTGTTTATCCACAGCCGCAACGATGAAATTGTGCCGTTTCGTTTCGGTCAGACATTGTTTGAAGCCGCTGTGGCGCCCAAAGTGTTTTTGTCCATTACCGGAGGACATAACGATGCTTTTTTCCAGGAGCAGGATAAAATAAAGGTGGCTATCGAGCATTTCTTGAGCACGTCACAGGAAGTCTCATGAAAAAAATAGCTCTCGCTGTATTGCTGATTTCTATCTTATATTCTGCTGGTTCAACACGCGTTTTCGCAAAGACCAAAAGCCTGCATGATATCGAAGGAGACCGGAAGATTTTCCTGAATATCGACCGCAGGGCCAAATTGCCCAAACCCTATCTCAAAAAGAGAAAGGCGCAAGCCTACATTGGCTCTCTGGATGACTTGAAGCAGAAAGTCACGGCAAATCACACCACAAGCGAGAACGTCATACGGCATGCCAAGAGCCCGCGCTTCCTCAATCTTTCTGACGGCATCATTTTCAACACCAACGGCGGGAAGATCGGTTATGTGGAGCGCAGAGACGGCTCCTACATTGTTATCATTGATTATCCGGATGGCCGCAAGCTCGACGTTGTGGACGAGCCGCTCTTCGAAAAA
>JAZDLY010000002.1:0-26595 GCA_043801485.1 Candidatus Omnitrophota bacterium
GTGAAAATATTATCTGCCACGATCAGGCCCACGGATTTATCCCGGCCGCGAATCGGCGCCACCACGAATTCATCGGACGTGAAAATCGACAGAAGGGGATCATCGGGAAACTGACCACAATTTTCTCTTTTGATATGAAACGGCATGCCGTCGTGCATCACGCGGCTCAAGATTCCCCCATCGGGCTCCTGAACGGGAACCTTAAAATTTTTCACCTGATTGAAAAAACGGGATTTTCGCAAGTCCTGCTTGGACGTTGCGTAGGAATTCACCAGATCATCTAAGTCCATCTTTTGTTCGTCGATCATGGACCAAACGCGCTTTGCCTCTTCGCCATCGTCAGGTCCGATGCCAATCTTGCCTTCCAGGGTCCGACCCGAAGCATCCAGGAGAACAAGCATGGCACGGTTGAACCCCAGCCCTGAATGGGATGTGACTCCTGTCAAAATGATAAAAAGGATCTCCTCCAACTCCAGGGTCTTGTGCATGGCATTGGAAATCTCAAAAAGGGTAGAGAGCTCCTGGCGCGCCTTGGTCAACTGTTCTAAGATATTGTCACGATTGGTCTCTATGTCCATATGCGCTAATATATAACATATTAAAAATATAAAGTCAAGTCACCTTGACACCCAACCCTTCATGTGTTATACTTTCAAAAATTTGGCGCTTCTCTTTAACCTGTTGCCCTACAAATGCTTTCAAAATATTTTATCGGGATCAATTGGGCTGATTTCCTGATTATAGGCCTGATTGCCCGGATGTGCTTTATTGGTTGGAAGACCGGCGTTGCCATTGAACTTTTTAAGCTCTTGAGTTTGTACTTCGCCACCCTTGTCGCATTCCACGTCTACACGGCTCCTGTCTCGGATATGCTCAACGCCAGACTGCCTGCGTTGCCGCTGTTGGCCAGCGACGTCTTTGTGTTTGTTTTTTTGGTCGCGCTCGTAACAATCATCGGTCGGATCATCCGGGAATCCTTTTTTCTCCTAATCAAGATCGAGACGCACAACACACTCGATCGCTGGGGAGGGCTTTGCATCGGCTGTCTGCGCGGTTTTTGGATAGCCAGCATTGTGCTTTTTGTCATGACGATTTCCACCATTCAATACCTGGAGACCAGCGCCAAGACGTCTTTGTTCGGCCACAAAATTCTTTATATGGCACCGACAATTTATCGGGCCAACTATGAAGCCCTGGTTTCAAAATTACTGCCGCGCAGCAAAATCAACGAGGAAGTCTTTCGTTCCGTCGAGCGCTAAAAATGACCCTACAACAACTCTACGAATTCATTATTCAAGAGGGGATTAAATCTGATCCTCGCCTGCGTTGCCTGATTGATCAAACGTTGGAGGAGCGCAAACGATATTTCAAATCTTTGGCAGTTTCTCAAAAGGAATACTTTGACCAGGAATGTCTGAGGAATCCTTATGACGACACACGCATCCTGACTGGCGAGCCGAAAACCCCTGTCAAAAATATCTTGGTGGGGATCGACATCGACACTTCAGAACTGCTTCTGGCGGATTGGCTGAAAAAAACAAAAAAAGAAAAAATTGACCTTGTTGTCTCGCATCATCCGCAGGGGAAAGCCTACGCCCATTTTTACGAAGTAATGGACATGCAGTCTGATATTTTTAATGCCCTGGGAGTGCCGATCAGTGTGGCCGAACGCCTCGTGGAAGAGCGCAAATTTGAAGTTAGTCGCAAGATCCATTCCGCTAATCACGATCGCGCGGTGGATAGCGCCCGTTTGTTGGGATTGTCGTTTTTGTGTGTGCACACACCGGCGGACAACCACGCATCGAGCTACCTCCAGGGATTGCTGAAGCGCAAAAACCCATCGAGGCTCTGTGACATTTTGGATCTTTTAAATACCGTTGAAGAATTCAAAACGGCAAGTCGCCTGGGGGTCGATCCAAGGATTGTCAGCGGTAAGCCTTCACAGCGCGCCGGGAAAATATTTGTCGACATGACTGGAGGCACGGAAGGTCCCAAAGAGATCGCGGAGGATTTGAGCCGCGCGGGCGTGAGCACCATCTTGGGGATGCACGCCAGCGAAGACCATCTGAAAAAATTTAGGGAGAAAAAAATCCACGTAGTCATCGCAGGGCATATCGCCGCCGATAGCTTGGGCATGAATCTCCTCTTGGACAAGATCCAACGTTCTGCCAAAATCAACATCCTCACCTGCTCAGGTTTTAAACGCGTTAAACGATAACATCGAAAAAAAATATGACAAAGCTATATTCTGACGCGGTCGTCAGCGAAGTGCTTGATCGCTCCAACATCGTCGAACTGATTGCCTCCTACTTACCCTTAAAGCGAGCCGGACGCAATTATAAGACCACGTGTCCGTTCCACCCGGAGAAGACTCCGTCGTTTATCATCAGCGCGGACAAACAGATTTTTCATTGTTTTGGATGTGGTGTTGGCGGGAATGCCCTGACCTTCATCATGCAGTATGAAAAATTGAACTTCCGCGAAGCCCTGGAGACCCTGTCCCAGCGCAGCGGTATTCCTTTGCCAGAGCCTGCCCGGACAGAATTTGAAAAAACAAAACACGACCTGGCCAAAGATCTTTTCGTCGTTTATGAGAAAACTTGCTCTTTTTATCATGGAAATCTCTTGACGGGCACTCCAGCCCAAAGCGCCAGAGGATATCTGCAGCGCAGGGGCCTGAGCAAAGAAACAGCCCAGAAATTTCAATTGGGTTATGCCCCAGAGGGATGGGAAGCGCTCATCGGGCATCTGCGTTCCAAGGGAATCCCTCTTTCTTTAATCGAAAAATCCGGTTTGGTTGTTTTAAAGGAGCAAGGGGGCTACTACGATCGCTTTCGCAATAGGATTATTTTTCCCATCGTGGATGTTAAAAATAGAGTGGTTGGGTTTGGTGCCAGAGTCTTGGACGAATCGTTGCCCAAATACATCAATTCGCCCGAAACCCCTATATACACAAAAGGAAAGCATCTTTTTGGCCTCAATTTGGCCAAAGATGCCATCCGTTCTCAGGATGCGGTCATTGTGGTCGAGGGCTATTTGGACATGATGACACCCTTTGAAGCTGGCATCCACCACATCGTGGCCTCTCTGGGCACAGCATTAACATTGGACCAAATTCGACTGATCAAACGTTTTACCGGCCATGTCGTTATGCTTTACGATGCAGACCTGGCCGGACAGCTGGCGACGTTGCGGGCGCTGGAACTCTTGATTCAAGAGGATATGGATGTCCGGATCGCCTCGCTGCCGGACAACGAGGACCCGGATTCCTACGTGCGTCGCGTCGGAAAAGAAGAATTTTTAAAATGCATTGCTTCGGCTAAACCTATTTTTGATTATAAATTGAATTACCTTTTTTCAAAGTATGATGTGACCACGGTGACTGGCAAAGACCGCCTGGTCAGAGAGATTCTGCCCACCATTAAAAAATTCCAAAGCCATACCCTGAGGTCTGAATACATCAAGCGCACAGCCCAGAGCATCGGGCTCAATGAAGAAGCTCTTTGGGAAGATTTTAAAAGTATCGAATCAGGCCAGACCGCGGGGGAGGAACCAGAAAACGCGGCGGTGGAGCATTATCAGCTGACACAAATCCCGATCACGGAACGTATGCTCGTCAAACTCATGCTTGACGAAATGCACCTGCTTGACACCATACGCACGATGGTCGACCCATCGGACTTCATGGATGAAAAATTAAAAAAAATTGTTCAGTTTATCTTTGATTTTTTTGGACAACACAAAGAGTGCAGGCCTGCGATACTGATCAATCATTTAGGTGACAATGAGGCCATCAACACGATTTCAGAACTCGCTACGCTCGAGATCCACAACTGTCCTAATAAAGAAAAGATTTTGGCGGATTGTGTCAGACGCCTGAAACGCGATAAAATTCTGCATCGCTGCCTTGAGCTGCACCGCCAAATCCAAGACGCTCAGGACCTGGGCCATCAAGACCGATTGACACATTTATTATCTGAGTACAACGCTTTGCTCAAACAAAGGAGTACGGTTCATGGAGAAGCCTGTCGTTAAAAAAAGCCTGGACAAACTGATTGCCCTTGGAAAAAAGAAAGGGTATTTGACCTACGACGAAGTCAACGATGTTCTTCCCGAGGACATCGTGTCCAGTGATGACATCGATGAGGTTTTTGAAATCCTCAGCGACCAAGACATTCAGATTGTCGACAACGAACTCAACGAAGGGAAAACCGAAGACTCCGCCAAGGGCGACGAAAGTCGCGAGGCCGAAGAGGTCGAAGACCGCCTCCTACCACTGGACGACCCCGTAAAAATGTACCTCAAACAAATGGGGCGAATCCACTTGTTGTCGCGCGAAGAGGAATTGCGCCTGGCTAAAAAAATCGAGGAGACCGAAAATTATTTCCGTCAATTGGTCCTTTCGTCGAGATACGTCAAGCGTCAAATCATCGGCCTTCTGCGTAAAGTTCTTGCCAATGAAATCCACATCGAAAATGTGGTCAAAGAGGACATCGCGATCAAGCGCGAAAAAACCCTTAAAAAATTTTCCAAAACCCTCCAGAGGCTCGCAAAGACGAAAAACAACACTCGGATCGCCCTTATGCTGGCTGAATTGAACCTGGCCACACCGGCGCTGGAAGATATTGTCCATGGGATGACCGGGCTTTTGAGGCAAATTGATCATACAGAAAGGGAAATCAGGAAAATCAAAGATAAAAAAATCAAGGGCAATGTCCGCAGCCTCCAGATCAAAAAAAGGCGTCTTTTGAAAGCTTTGGGAATCCCCTTAGGGAAATTCAAAGAGCAGCTCAAATTGATCAAACTCCGTCACACCAGATTTCAAAAGGCGAAAAAAGCACTGGTAGAAGCCAACCTGCGGCTAGTTGTCAGCATTGCCAAGCGCTATACCAATCGGGGTTTGTCTTTTTTGGATCTTATTCAGGAAGGCAACATCGGTCTCATGCGGGCGGTTGAAAAATTTGAATACCAGCGCGGCTATAAATTCTCTACTTATGCCACCTGGTGGATCCGTCAGGCCATCACGCGTTCTATTGCCGACCAGGCCAGGACCATCCGGATCCCGGTGCATATGACAGAGACCATCAACAAGATCATCCGGATCTCACGAATCTTCGTGCAGGAATATGGCCGTGAGCCGATGCCAGAAGAAATTGCCAGGTCTATGCGTCTGCCTCAGGACAAAATCAAAAACATCCTCAAAATCGCCCAGGAGCCCATTTCGCTCCAGACCCCTATCGGTGATGAGGGAGACACGCACTTTGGCGATTTCATCGAAGACAAAAAAGCTGTTTCGCCGGCCAACGCCACCGTGCACGTGATGCTCAAAGATGAGATGAACTCAGCCCTCAACACCCTGACCGATCGCGAAAAAAAGATCCTGATGTTGCGTTTCGGCATCGTCGACGGAACTGCCAAAACCTTAGAAGAAGTCGGCAATGTGTTCAAGGTGACCCGGGAACGCGTGCGCCAAATCGAGGCCAAAGCGCTGCGCAAACTCAAACACCCAACCCGCTCCAGAAAACTCAGAACCTTCCTAGATCTGACGTTGGCGCACGAACGCGAGTATTAACACCGGCGCGCTGCATGACTCTCAAAAATCTTTTCGTCATTGCCCGAGCCTGGTCGTTGACGATTAGTTTTTCGTCCGTTTCCATAGGGACTGCTTTGGCTTGGCAGGAGGGAAGCATCTCCTGGTTGCTCTATTTTTTTTGTCTGACCGGGGCGTTCTGCCTCCACGCAGGCGCAAACATGCTCAACGACTACTTTGATTTCTGCAACAAGGTCGATTCTCCAGAATCGCCGACGGCCCTTTATCGACCCCATCCGGTATTCGCCCACCTGGCCACCCCCAAAAAACTGCTCCAAATGGGCTTGACAGCCTTGGGGATCGCCGCAGCGATCGGCCTGGCGCTTGTCCTATTCAAAACCCCTGGCCTTTTGCCTTTACTCGCACTAGGGTTTGCCATCGCCGTAGGTTATACCGGTGCTAGAAAAATGGGATTGAAATATATGGCCTTGGGCGAAATCGCTGTTTTCCTGGCTTTTGGCCCTCTCATGATGGAAGGAACCTTTCTCATCCAGCGTTCAAACCTCTCTTTAAAAACTTTTCTGGTTTCTTTGCCCGTCGGGCTATGGGTGGCTTTGATCCTTTTGGCCAATAATCTCAGGGACACGGACTTTGACAGGTCCAAAAATATTACCACCTTATGCACATGCATGGAAAAATTTCAAGCCCTGAGATTGCTAAAAATACTAACGTTTTCTTGTCTCGGACTAACGGTTTTATGCTGCCTTTTTGGCATCCTGGACTGGAATGCCCTTGTGACTTTGCTGGTCTTGCCATTGGCCATTAAAACATTGTCAGAATTCTCTCAACACATTCCAGCATATGCAGATACAAAAATTTCGAAAATTGCCTTTCTTTATTCTCTTCTCCTAATTCTCTCCCTCGTCAGTCATAAGTTCTAGTCATAGTTTACTGATCAATTGAATTGCCATTTTTTTGAAAAAACATGTCAAAAAATAGGGCAGGCCCCTTGCTTTAAATCCACTTCACCATATGTTATAATTTAAACGGGTAGGAGCAGGTTGGGGGGAGGGGAGCGAAAATGGGCCCAGAAAACAATATCGATATTGACTTGGGATCGCTGCTTCTGGAGAAAAAAAGCATTACCCAGACACAGTTGAATGAATGCGTGCAAAAACAGCATATCAAGGGCGGGTTTTTGAGCGATCATTTGATCGATTGCGGTTATGTCCAAGATGCCGAAATCGCCACGTGTCTGACCTGCAACTATGGTTACTGCTACATCCCTTTGAGTTCCTATCAAATCACCGACGAGGCCCTCGCGGCCGTGCCTGCGAAATTTGCCTGTGAATTTTCAGTGTTGCCCATCGAAAAACATGACAAGCTGCTGAGCGTCGTCATGGCAGACCCCTTGAACAAAGGTGTTTTGGAAATCCTGCGACAGATCACCCACTGCGAAATCATCGTCTTTGTCAGCACCAGACACGAAATCCACCAAGCGATCGAGCATTATTATCATTGTGTGATTCAGAGTTTTGACCTGGACCGATTTGCCAACGACCCCATCCTGCGAGACAATCTTTCAACGCATCCGGTTGCCAACGGCCTTTACACGGGCCCAAGCCGAAGGCGCTACAAAAGGCTCTTTACAGATCTGCCTGCAGAATATTTTTGTTACCCGGCAGTTGTAAAAACCAAGGTCACCAACATCAGCATGAGCGGCGTCCTCTTCGAGGCCAATTCTGCCATCCCGCATGGTTATCAGTTGACCATGAATATCCATTTGAACCAGAACAATTTTATCACGGGCGTTATCGAGGTTTGCCGCTGCGATTCTAAAAACCTCATCGATGTGGTTTTTGGCATCAACAAAAACTCCTTCTACGAAGTAGGCGGGTTTTTCGATTTTATGCCGGATGAAAACCAGGAAGTGCTGGCCAGATACCTGCACGATAAGCTCATAGCGTAAGCCCCTTGAGATTCCCCTGCAACATCCTCATTAAATTATTGTCCTCGTTCGCTCCGCTCAGAAGGACTCCCGCTGAGATAGTTTGGCATAAATTACAGGTGCTTGTCCTCGTTCGCTCCGCTCACAAGGACTGCGCTAAATGCGCCTTCGGCGCATAATAAGGTGCTTGCATTTTTGCTGGATTCTATGTATAATTGTGATTTGCGGTTAGGTGAAATTAGGGCACTTTGAACACAACCTTAGGGCCCATAGCTCCCCGCCATAAATCGTGGCGGGTCCGCCAAGAACTATGGCGGAAGTCGGTCCTCGAAAAGATTATAGCCTAGAATGATTTTGGGCCCATAGCTCAGTCGGTCAGAGCAGGTGACTCATAATCACTTGGTCCGAGGTTCAAATCCTCGTGGGCCCATATTCATAAAGGGACTCCTCGGCAAGCAAATAACTTGCCTCGTCGTTGGTCAGAGGAGTTCGCCCTGCGCAGCCCATAAAATAACTCGGGCGCATGGCTCAGTTGGTTAGAGCGCTGCCCTCACATGGCAGAGGTCGAAGGTTCAAGTCCTTCTGCGCCCATTTGATATCCTAAAGCTTGAAGGTTCTCCCGCACCAAAATGAACAATAAAGCGGGATCCCGACAGCGAATGAAATGAGCTAGTCGGGAAAATCCTATTGCGCCCATAAGATCTCAGGTAAGGAGAGGTTTTGAGCACAACAAATATTAAAAATGAGGTTGGTAAGCTTGTCCAGTTGCAGGACATCGACTCGGGGATTTTTGCCCACAAAAAAGAGTTGGCAGGTCATCCAAGAATTTTAAAAGACATCCAAGCCTCGTTGGAGACTTTCAAAAACAAGCTCAAAAATCTTGAAGAAACCAAACAAAAATTACTCCTTAAGCAGAAGGACAGAGAGATTGAGCTGGGGACAAAAGAAGAAAACATCAAAAAATCCCAAGCTCAGCTGGGACAACTAAAAACCAATAAGGACTATCAGACCAAGCTGACAGAAATCGAAGGTTTCAAAGCAGACAAATCCCTGATCGAAGAAGAGATTTTGCAACTCATGGACGAAATCGACAAGCTTAAAGCTTTGATCGATACGGAGAAAACCGTCGTGGCCGATGAAGAAAAAAAATCGCAAGCGCAAATAAGCTCTCTGACCAACCGAAGCCAGGAAATCGAAGCACAGCTGCAAAATTCAACCGGAAAAAGAAAAATCTTGTCGGATTCTATCGATAAAAAAATCTTCGAATCCTATGAGCACATCCTGCATGGCAAGGACGGCTTGGCACTTGTGCGGGTTGAGAACAATTCATGCCAGGGATGCTATATGCACGTGCCACCCCAGGTCATCAATGAAATCAAGATGCACGACCGATTGATCACCTGCGAGATATGTGCCAGGATCCTCTATCTGGAAGAAGATGTCACTGCTTGAGGTTTATATCGATGGCTCCAGCAGTGGAAACCCGGGCGATGCAGGCATCGGCATCGTGTTTTGCCAGGGCGACCATACGCTGAAAAATTTTTCTAAATATATCGGCCGTCAAACCAATAATTACGCCGAATACGCCGCTTTGTGTTTTGCGCTGCAGGAAGCCAAAGACATGAAATTTAGGCGACTGCGCGTGCACTCCGACAGCGAACTTCTCTGCCGGCAGATGAATGGGCAGTACAAAATTAAAAACGAAAACCTAAGAGTGCTTTTCAGCCAGGCGCAAAACTTGTTGAAGAGATTCGACGATGTCGCCATCGAACAGATTCCGCGAGAACGCAACAAAGGCGCGGACAAATTGGCACGTCTGGCCGTCAAAAAAGAAAATATCCAAAATAGACGGGATGGCCGCCCCAGCGTTACTGCGGGGAGGAAAGTCCGAGCTCCAGAGGACAGCGCAGCGGATAACAACCGCCATCTGTTGTTTTGACAGAGAGGATGCCCCTTGAAAAAGGGGCCGCCGCCTCAAGCGGTGAGAGCCACAGAGACGAGTCTCCGCCACGGACTGTTGGCGGAGGGTGAAACGCGGCAATCTCTGCGCGGAGCAATGCCAAGTAGACCCTGACACCCCGTTAGCCGGGGATAGGATGGTCCGTCTCAAAACACGAGAGTCAGGGCGGGTCGGCTGCTAAAGCGAACAGAGCAATCTGATTGCTTAAGTCAAATGGTCATCATCCGCCTACGGCGGAGACAGAACTCGGCTTATACGTCTATTTTGGAGTTAATGAGGTCACAACTTATAGAGCAATAGCGATCATAAGTTGTATGACCGAATTAATCCTTGACACTTACCTAAGAATATTTCTAGGTAGGTGTCGAGGATAAATTTATCAAGGAGGACACATGTCAGGTCATTCAAAGTGGGCAAGCATCAAACACAAAAAAGCGGCCAATGACGCCAAGCGCGGCCAGCTGTTCACAAAGGTCATCAAGGAATTGACGGCAGCCGCCCGTGCCGGAGGCGGCAATGTGGAGACAAATATCCGCCTGAGGGCTGCCATTGGCAAGGCCAAAGAATCCAATATGCCTTCGGACAATATCGATAAAGCAATCAAACGCGGCACAGGGGAATTGCCCGGCATAACTTATGAGGAGGCCACCTACGAAGGCTACGGTCCTGGCGGTGTTGCCATCATGATCGATGTGGTGACCGATAACAAAAACAGGACAACGGCAGAATTGCGCAATCTCATGTCCAAAAAAGGTGGCAACATGGCTTCTGCGGGATCGGTGAGTTTTCTTTTTCAAAAGAAAGGATACATCGTCATCGAAAAAAGCGCAATTGACGAAGACAAACTGATGAATATCGTTTTGGAAGCAGGGGCCGAAGACCTAACAACAGAAGACCCGAAGGTTTACGAAATCACAACCCAGCCGCAGGACTTAGACGCCGTGAAAAAAGCCCTGGCCGAAAAAAATATCTCCCTGCAGTCGGCGGAGCTCACCATGATTCCTACGACGACAATCAAGATCAGGGAAAAAAACACCGCCACGACGATTCTTTCGTTAATGGAAGGCTTGGAAGAACACGAAGATGTTCAACATGTCTATGCCAACTTTGACATTCCGGATGAATTGATAGAACAGGGGTAAGGCGCATGCGCATTTTGGGCATCGACCCCGGCTTGTCCACAACGGGCTATGGCCTGATCGAAGCAACGCGAAACGGTTTTACGCTCAAGGCAGCCGGCTATATACGAACAAAATCCAAAGATAATCTTCCGAAGCGGCTTTATGTGATCTATAAAGATTTATCGGTGGTGATCAACCGGTTGAAGCCCGAAGCCTTGGTCTTAGAAAAACTTTACGCGCACTACCGGCATCCCGTGACCGCATCTTTGTTAGGGCATGCTCGTGGTGTCATTGCGATGCTCGCCGAAGAAAAACAAGTTCCTTTTTTTGAATATGCGGCGACCCGAGTCAAAAAAATCACCACAGGCAGCGGCCACGCGTCGAAGATCCAGGTCCAAAAAATGATGGAACACACGCTGGGAGCTAGAAAAAAATCCTTGGGGCCTGTGGATACGACAGATGCCATTTCTCTGGCCGTAACTCACGCGTATTGTCTGCGTTCAAGATTATGATTGCACGCATATCCGGAAAACTTTTGGAAAAACGCAACAACTCGGTTCTCCTTGAGAACAACGGGATCGCTTATGAAGTTTTTCTGCCCGTCGTCGCGCTCAATCGCCTGGAGGAACAAATATCTAGCGACGGCCTGGTGCGCCTGATCACATACCATTACCATCACGCAGAACCTTCGCGAAGCATCCCGGTGCTCATTGGATTCTTCACGGAGGTTGAAAAAGATTTCTTCGAAGAATTCATTACGGTTTCCGGCATTGGACCTAAGGCGGCACTACGGGCCATCAACATGCCGATTTCTTTAATCGCCAGGGCCATTGACGAAGCAGATCACAATTTTTTGCGTTCGCTGCCGGGCATTGGTCCCCAGCGCGCCAAGGAAATTGTGGCCAAGCTTCAGGGCAAAATCGGTAAATTCGGGCTGATCCAAGACAAGCACGTCAAAACACATACCCCGGAGCAAGACAACGTGCTGGATGAGGCTGTGGCGGTCCTTATGCAACTGCAGTATAAAAAAAGCGAAGCCCGCGACATGGTCCAAGACGCATTGAAAAAACAACCGAACGCCAAAACTGTGGAAGAAATCTTAAACTTGGTTTCCTAACAAAGTATAAAAAAATGAATGATAAAAATTGTAAACAATCGCTGGAACACGAACAAATCAAATCAGCCCTTGAGTCTCTGATTTTCATCAGCGACAAACCCATGCTCTTAGATGACCTCAAGCAAATCTTCACAGGCGTTGATGCTTCGGGGCTGCGCGGTTTGCTGGAAGAACTCAAAAAAGAATATGAGGAAAAGCTCAGCGGCATTCGGCTTATGGAAATCGCCGGGGGCTTTCAGATGGTCACTGCCCGGGAAAATGCCGGATTGATCAAACAATTTTATAAATTGAAACATACCGAAAAATTGACCGGGCCATCCCTGGAAACATTGGCCATCATTGCCTATAAACAGCCGGTGACCCGCGTGGACATCGAAACCATCAGGGGGGTCAATGTGGACGGCGTCGTTCGGAGCCTGCTTGAAAAGAATCTCATCAGGATTGTCGGCCGCAAAGAAGTCATCGGCAGACCCTTTGTTTACGGGACATCACGAATATTTCTTGATTATTTTGGCCTGAGGTCTTTAGACGAGTTGCCCAAGATCGAAGAATTTGCCCGGAAAGAGGCAATTCTGGACATGAAACTGGCCAGCGGAGAAGCTGCCATCACGCCCTTAACGCAAGAGGAACAAGAGGAGCTCACGCAAGCAGAGCCTCCCCAGGATGAAGGAGAACACAATGAAAATCAATAAAATTCGCAAGTCCATTGACCGCTTTGACCGCAAGATCGTTCGTCTTTTGAACCAGAGGGCGTCTCGGATCCTTGACATCGGTCGCCTGAAAAATAAGTATCATAAGTCCATCTATGCACCGGCTCGCGAGCAGGAGGTTTTGAAAAAAATTTCCTTGCTCAATCAAGGCCCCTTGACCAGGGGCTCTTTGGAGGCCATTTATCGGGAGATCATGTCCGCCTCGCTTGCTTTGGAAAAATCCCTGGTGATCGCTTATCTCGGGCCAAAGGCCACCTTCACCAATGCTGCAGCTCTCAAAAAGTTTGGTTCATCCGTCGAGTACCTGGCCTGCAACAGCATCTCGGACGTCTTCAGCGAGGTCGAAAAGGACAAGGCGGATTACGGGGTCGTGCCCATCGAGAACTCCATTGAGGGCGCTATTTCGCACACACTCGACATGCTGGTGGATTCGGATTTGAAAATCTGCGCGCAGATCATGCTCGATATCTCGCACAATCTGCTGTCGCGTTCTGCCAAGAGCAACATCAAGAAGATATACTCTAACCCACAGGTTTTTGCTCAATGCCGACTATGGCTTGAGTCCAATCTGCCGAAAGCGGATTTGATCGAAGTGTCCAGCACCACCCGCGCAGCACAAATCGCATCGCGGGAGAACAATGCTGCCTGCATCGCCTCGCTTCTGGCGGCCAAAGAATGGAAACTCGGCGTCATTGCAAGAGACATTGAAGACAGTCCACACAACATCACACGGTTTCTGGTCATCGGTAAATATGAAGCCGACCCGACCGCCTACGACAAAACTTCGATCATGTTCTCGATCAAAGACCGGGTGGGCGCATTGCACGACATGCTGATGCCGTTCAAAAAATACAAAATCAATTTAACAAAAATTGAATCCCGTCCGTCCAAAAGGCGGGCGTGGGACTATTTCTTCTTTGTGGATCTCATAGGCCACATTCAGCAAAAAAACATCAAAAGGGCCTTGGAAGAACTTGAAGAAAAATGCAAATTCTTAAAAGTCCTTGGCTCCTATCCCAAGAGTGAATAAATGGACTCTTTGATCAGAAAAGACATTTCCAACATCCAGGCCTATCAGCCGGGCAAGCCCATCGCGGAAGTCCAGCGTGAGCTAGGGATTAAAAACGTCATCAAGCTTGCTTCCAACGAGAATGCACTGGGCCCGTCACCGAAAGCCCTCAAGGTCATTCGAAAAGCCGCCTGCGATATTCACCGCTACCCGGACGGCAGCTGTTTTTATCTCAAAAGGAAGCTCGCGCGCTTCTGCGGCATCAGGGAAAAAAATCTCTTGTTGGGCAACGGTTCGGATGAGCTGATTGACATTATCCTGAAAACCGTAAGAGAAGAAAACGCAGAAATCTTGACGTCTGAGCTGACCTTTGTCGACTATAAAATTTGCGGAGCCATCAACGGCTTTAAAACCGTCTCTGTGCCCGTAAAAGACTATACCTATGATCTCAACGGCCTGAGACGGGCAATCACGAAAAGAACAAAGGTCATTTTTATCGCCAATCCAAACAACCCCACGGGCACATACGTAACCTCCAAACAGGTTGCCTCGTTTCTGGACGCTATTGCGCAAAACATTCTTGTTGTCTTTGATGAAGCCTATGTCGAATACGTCTCAAACAAAGACTTTCCCAAACTTTTGCCAATGATCAATAAAAAAAATATTGCCCTGCTGAGAACCTTTTCAAAAATCTATGGACTGGCGGGTTTAAGGATCGGTTATATGATCGCCGGCGAAGATTTTATTGCCGCGGCCCAGCGGGTGCGTCCGCCGTTCAATGTCAACAGCCTCGCTCAGGCGGCCGCTGAGGCGGCCCTGGAAGATCAGGGGTTTGTCCGGAAATCAAAAAAGCTCGTCAAAAAGGAAAAAACTTATCTGTCCAATGAATTTTTAAAACTCGGGATCTGGTTTAAAGAGTCAGCAGCAAATTTTATTTTTGTCCGCTTCAACACAGATGTTGCCAGAGCCTACAGGGCGCTCTTGGCCAAAGGTGTGATCATCCGCGACATGAGCTCCTATGGGCTCAACCGTTATGCGCGCATCACCATCGGCACAAGGCAGGAAAACAAGAGATTGGTCAGGGCCCTCAAAGATGTCTTGAGCTAAACTCTAGGAGGCTTTCCATGATTATTGTCTTACGACCCGGGGCGTCAAAAGAAGACGTCAACTACATTGTTGAGCGCGCACAAAAGCTAGGGCTCAAACCCCACATCTCGCAAGGAACAGAGCGAACCATCATTGGCCTGATCGGACCTGAAGATGTCCTTCGCGCGATTCCTTTAGAGGCCTTCCCCGGAGTCGAAAAAGTCATTCCGGTCCTGGCCCCCTACAAACTCGTTTCCAGAGAATTCAAAAAAGAGAATTCGGTGGTTGCTTTGAGCAATCATGTCAAGATCGGCACAAAGAAAATCATTTTGTTCGCCGGCCCTTGCGCCATCGAAAATGAAAAACTTTTGTTTGAAATAGGCGAAGAGGTCAAATTCGCTGGCGCTTCAGTCTTACGCGGAGGGGCTTTCAAGCCAAGAACGTCTCCCTATGCCTTCCAGGGCCTAGGGGAGGAAGGACTCAATATTCTCTCAAATGTCGGCAAAAAGCTCAACATGCCAACAATTACAGAAGTCATGGACCCACGCGATGTTGAGCTCGTGGCCCGACATGCAGATATTCTGCAGATTGGTGCGCGCAATATGCAGAATTTTTATCTCTTAAAAGAGGTCGGCATGACCAAAAAGCCGGTCCTCTTGAAACGCGGACTGTCCTCCACCATCAAAGAGTGGTTGATGTCTGCCGAATATATTATGGCAGAGGGAAACCACAATGTCATTCTCTGCGAACGGGGCATCCGAACTTTTGAAGACATGACCCGCAACACCTTTGACGTCAGCGCGATCCCCATCGTCAAACAACTCTCGCACTTGCCTGTGATCGCCGATCCAAGCCATGCAGCCGGAAGCTGGAAACTCGTCGGCCCCTTGGCCAAGGCCGCGGTGGCTGCGGGAGCAGACGGCCTGATGATCGAAGTCCACACCAAGCCAGAAGAGGCCCTTTCGGACGGCGCGCAATCGCTCCTGCCGCAGAAATTAACAGAACTCATGCAGGAACTTGAACGCATTGCCATGGCCATTCACCGGGAGATTTAAAATGAAACGTTTTGAAAAAGTTGCAATCATCGGAGTCGGCCTTTTGGGCGGGTCTCTGGGCCTGGCCATCAAAGAAAAAAAACTGGCGCGCCGGGTGGTGGGATATTTTCGCCATAAAGAAAAAATTAAAACGGCCGTCCGTCGCGGAGTCATCGACGAAGGAACAGATCATTTTTCTTCGGCGGTCTCGGGTGCTGATTTCATTATTTTGTGCACGCCGATCTATGACATCATTGGAAAGCTCAAGCAATTGAAGCGCTCCAAACAAAATAAGATCCTCATTACGGATGTCGGCAGCACAAAGGCTGAAATTGTCAAGGCCGCGCGCGGACTCAGTTTCGTCGGCTCACACCCCTTGGCCGGATCAGAACAAAGCGGCATTGCTTTTGCAAAATCAGATTTGTTTAAGGCAACCCTCTGCCTGCTGACCCCGTGCGCATCCACTCCGTCACGGTCCACCAAGCGCGTGGCTCAATTTTGGAGGCGTCTGGGGGCAAAAGTTTCTTTCATGGACGCAGAAAAACACGACCGTATTGTGGCCTGTGTCAGTCACCTGCCGCATGCAATAGCCTTTTCGCTGACCAACGGCGTGCCGACCGACATGACACGGTTTGCGGCCCGTGCTTTTAAAGATATGACCCGTATTGCCGTATCGCCTGTTAACGTGTGGATGGACATCTTCTTGTCCAACAAAAAACAAACCCTGAAATCCATGGCGGAATTTGAAAAATCATTCCTCACGCTTAAAGCGGCCCTGGCGCACAACGATATCAGGGCGTTGTCGAGTTTTTTGAAACGTGCCGGGAACATTCGACGTCGCATCCCCATCAATTCATGCTGCGCCTAAAACCAATCATTGCCATCGATGGCCCCGCCGGTTCCGGAAAAAGCACTGTCGCCAAACGCGTTGCTCAGAAATTAGGCCTTTTTTACATCGACACCGGAGCCATGTACCGCTGCCTGGCCCTGAAGGCCCAAATGACAAAGGTCAAACCAGAGGACCTGGCGCATCTTATTGATCTTGCTTGCAACCTGGACATCCGCATGCACTACGATTCGCAAACAGAAGCACTTCAGGTTGTCCTGGACGGAAAAGATGTGACTGAAGACATCCGAAAACCCGCGATCACACGAGATGTTTCTACCATTGCCAAAATCAAGGAAGTTCGTCAACACATGGTTGGTTTACAACGTAAACTTGCCGAAGGCAAAAATGCCATTCTCGAAGGTCGCGACATCACGACAGTTGTCTTTCCGGATGCCTATAAAAAGTTTTACCTGGATGCCTCTGCCGAAGAACGAATCAAACGAAGATATCTAGAGCTTCGGGAGAAAAATTTGCCTGTTGAGACCGATGAGGTCAAAAACGACATCACGAACCGCGACCAACTTGACACAATGCGCGAACACTCGCCGCTCAGGCGCGCGCCGGATGCGGTCTACCTCGACACAACACACATGACGATCGATGAAGTGGTCAACGCAGTGATCCTGCAAATCCAGAAACCAGCATGAGCACCGAACTCATCCGAAATTTTTCTATCATCGCCCATATCGATCACGGCAAATCCACACTGGCAGACCGGATCCTGGAAGTTACCGGTGCGATCGATCGAAGAAAATTCCATGACCAGTTGCTCGACGATATGGATATCGAGCAAGAGAGGGGCATCACCATCAAGGCTTCGGCCGTCACACTCCAATACAAAGCCGAAAACCAAAAAACATATACCTTAAATCTCATCGACACGCCGGGGCATGTGGATTTTACCTATGAAGTGTCAAAATCTCTGGCGGCGTGCGAAGGGGCGCTCCTTTTGATCGATGCCAGCCAGGGCATCGAAGCACAAACCGTGGCCAATTTCTTTTTGGCACGCGAACACAACCTTAAGATTATTCCCGTGATCAATAAAATCGATATTTCGCTTGCCGATGTGACAGGCGTCAAACAGCAAATCCAGGACATCCTCCAATTGGACGAAGCCGACATCCTGCTTGCCTCTGCCAAAGAAGGCACTGGCATCAAAGAAATCCTAGAAAGGATTATCGCCGTCATCCCGCCGCCGCAGGGCCACAGCGACAAGGCGCTGGAAGCGCTGATGTTTGATTCTACATTTGATACCTACAAAGGCGTCAATATTTACTGCCGCCTATTCAACGGAACTTTGTCGGAAGGCGATTCAATCCTCATGATGCAAACGCAAAAAACATACACAGTCGAAGAAATTGGTATTTTCAAACCGCATCCGGTGCGCACCAAAAAACTCACCTGCGGCGAAGTCGGATATTTAACAGCCGGAATCCGGGACCCGAAAGAAATCAAGATTGGAGATACGATCACGTTGACCAACAATCCGGCGGCCGAGCCTTTGCCTGGATACAAAAAAGTTAAGCCTCTCGTTTTCTGCGGCATTTATCCGGTCAACACGAAAGATTTTCTTGATCTGAAAGTCGCGATGGAAAAACTCAGCCTCAATGATTCCTCGTTTGTCTATGAAATAGAAACATCCCAATCCTTCGGCTATGGCTTCCGCTGTGGTTTCCTGGGGCTGCTGCATATGGAAATCGCACAAGAGCGCCTGGAGCGCGAATACAACCTGAATCTCATTCTGACCACTCCCAACGTCGTCTACCGCGTCACCACAAGCGACGGGGAACAGCTGGACATCGACAACCCTGCCAACCTGCCTGACCCGACGAGGATACGTTTGGCCGAGGAGCCCTATGTGCGTGCCTTCATGATCGTTCCCACAAATGCTATAGACGATGTCTGCGAACTCCTGAAACAGCGCAGGGCTGAATTCAAAGCCAATGATTATCTGGGAGAAAACCGCGTGAAGATGATCTATGAGATGCCTTTGGCGGAAATCATTGTGGATTTTTATGACAAGATCAAATCTGTCACGAAAGGTTACGGTTCCCTGGACTATGAATTCCAAGGGTACCGAACGACCCAGCTGGTAAAACTGGAAATCCTCATCAACTCAAAGCCCTGCGATGCCTTCTCATGCCTTATCCATAAAGAAAAGGCACAGACCAAAGGGCGGATCCTCGTTGAAAAACTAAAGGAACTCATTCCCCGTCAGCTATTTCTTATTCATCTCCAGGCCGCCATCGGAGGCACGATTATCGCGGCGGAAAAGATTCGTCCGATGGGGAAAAACGTCACGGCAAAATGTTACGGCGGAGACATCAGCCGCAAGCGCAAACTTTGGGAAAAACAAAAGAAAGGCAAAAAACGACTCAAGCAGGTCGGCAATGTGGAAATTCCCCAAGAGGCATTTTTGGCCGTTTTGAAAATCTAAAGTCACCCATGTTTAAATGGAAGATCACAACGAAACAAAAGACGCTGGCCAGAGAAACAGTTGAAACCCTGGGCACGGCGATTCTTCTGGCTCTCATTATCCGTTCGTTTCTCATCCAGCCCTTTAAAATCCCCACAGGCTCTATGGAACCGACGCTCATGCCAGGCGACCGGATCCTGGTGGTGCGCTACCTCTATGGCTTTCGCATTCCGTTCACCTTCAAGCGCGTTTTCAAATTCAAATCGCCTCAGACCGGAGACATCGTTGTTTTCAACGCCCCGGAGGATATCAAGAGGCCTTTCATCAAACGCTGCATCGCCACATCCGGAGACACGGTGGAAATCCGCAATGGCTCGGTCGTCCTCAACGGAACGGCGATCCACAAGCCACCGATCAACAGCATCTACTACTACAACTGTGGGGATGAATGTGCGTACGGAAAAGAGGGGATGGTCTTAAAAATACCAACAAACAACTATTTTGCCCTGGGAGACAACAGCGCCAATTCCAAAGATTCGCGGTTCTGGGGATTCTTGGATGACAAATACTTGATCGGCCGTGCCGTGATGGTGTATTGGCCGCCCAACCGTATCCGGTTCTTAAAATGACTTTTGCCAACAAAATAACGCTCTTTCGGATCGTCAGCATTCCCTTTTTTGTTGCCTCATTAATTTTTTACACTCCGGGCAAGCCCTACCTCAAGGCCATTGCCCTCGGTATTTTTCTATGCGCTATTGTCTCGGATGTGATCGACGGCTACATCGCGCGCGCACACCGTCAAAAAACCAAAGCTGGCGCCATTCTGGATCCTTTGGCAGACAAGGCACTGCTTATCACGGCTTTTGTTTTCATTTACCGTGTGAGCCGGATGTATTTTGCAATCAGTCTGCCGTTGTGGGTGCTTCTGGTGGTCGTCAGCCGTGATGCCATCATGCTTGTCGGAAGCGGCATTCTTTTGGCCACGCACCACGAGCTCAAAATTAGTCCGACCTGGTGGGGGAAACTGACCACCTTTTTTCAAATGATGACGATTGTCTGCCTTATCCTGGAAATCAAATTTGTTGTTGTTGTCTGGTGGATCGCATGCATTTTTACAGCGATTTCCGGCATCGATTACGCCCGCCGGGGAATCAACGTTCTTAATCTTGATCATGGACCCAATCACCCTAAAACTGCTGGCCGGACTTCTGTGTAGCTACCTGATAGGTTCTCTGCCCACAGCATTTTGTTTTGGCAAAATGACAAAAGGCATTGACCTGCGCCAACACGGTTCCGGGAACCTCGGTGCCACAAATGCGTTTCGCGTTTTGGGAAAAGGCATAGGCTCTGTCGTGCTTATGCTGGATATCCTCAAAGGCGTCACAGCGCTCTTGTTGGCCAAAGGTTTGTTTTACGATACGGGGATGCAGTTTTCTCAGGACTTTTATCTGTGCCTGGCCGGCATCGCCGTTGTCAGCGGCCACAACTGGACGGTTTTTCTAAGGTTTGAGGGAGGCAAAGGGGTCGCCACAAGTCTCGGAGTCCTGATCGGGTTTTCAGTCCTCATCGAACGGTTTGCCTGGATTGTGGTTATGGAATTAGTCCTATGGCTTGTCCTCTTCCTTGTATCGGGCTATGTGTCACTAGCTTCTGTAGTCTGTTCGCTCATGCTGCCTTTTTTTGGCATATTTTTGCACCTTCCCAAAGAAATCACCGCCTTTCTCTTGTTTATGGCAATTCTCTCCCTGATTCGCCATAAGTCTAATATTTTAAGACTGTTACAGAAAAAAGAGAATCACTTTAAGACAAGAGACTTCCTCAAAAAACTCTCCCGGAAAACGTTTTCCAGATAGCCTTCCAAAGCATTGAATTATTGCATTTCCCTGTGTTATAGTTATTTTGGGTATTCACAACCAAGCCTGGCCGGGTTGCCGAATGAATGAGTAAGAAGTGAAAATATAATGGGCAACTCGGCTTATCTTTTTAAGGTGACCATGAGAGACATGATTTTCAAAAACTTAACGTCGGCTGACAAAAAGAAGAGGGTCTTGTGGGCCTCGGAAACCATCAATGAGGATGGAATTCTGACCAGGATCCACAAATACCTTATTTATATTATCAAGGAGGTCGAGAAGAATGACGTCCATAAGCTCGATCGCCCCGAGGTTTTTGTGATCAAAAACCGCAACAATAATAACAAGACAGAAAAATTTCAGATCAAGATGAAGGGAGGATTGTTCTGCACGGCCCAGGGTAAGTTCTTTTTCATCAACTTCTGCCACACGCTCAAGATTGACCTCTGCAAAGCCCCCGAAGAAACCCACTTGTAAACCGCTCAGCACCGCAAGCCTTCTATTCCACAGCACAATTTAGTTGAGTTGAATGGTCTGTCTTGGTCTTGTCCTTCGTAGGCCTTGCTGGCAACGGGTCCTGCCCCTGCGGCACCCCATTTGTCCTTGCTCCACTCGCATCCTTCCGTGGGACTCCCTTGCGTTCGCATCCGCTCGCTCCAGGGACTTCCTCGCTGCGCAGAGCTCCGCTCGGTCGCTCCTGCCGCTTCGGACAAATAGGGTTCCCCGCCTCCGGGTCACCCGTTGCCAGCAATTCTAAACGGCAATCCAAAACAAATACTATAGGTTATGGGGCACTGCAAGCCTCCTGTGGAGCAGACATAAGAATTTTTTTGGCACTCCGCTTCGCTTCGGTTGACGAGGCCTTACACTGCCGGCAGGCAGGGTTTACGGCGAGTGACGTGCGAACGGCCGGAAGCTATTCTTAGGTCAGCTGTACCATGCGACGGCAGTGTTCGCGTTTACGAACGAGCCGTAAACCGATGTCAACGGCAAAAAAATTCGGTCTGCGGAATAGGAGGCTTGCGGTGGTGGATATCTGCCAGGAAGCCTTTGCTTGACCGGCGTCTAAACAATGGTAAAATGGATGCCGACGGTCGTTGCCCGTGGTCTCCTGCGAAGGTGGATGAAGTTTCGCAAGGAATTTCCATGCCATTCAAAAACGAGCTTCTTATCCTTTTGACTGCTGCCGCACCCATTGCAGAATTGCGCGGCGCCATCCCCTTGGGCCTTTACCTTAAAGAGCCCTTAAAAAATGTTCTGCTTCTGGCCATTATCGGCAACCTGATCCCGATTCCGTTCATCTACTTTTTCCTGGAACCTGTTTCCAAAAAATTAAGGAAGCTTCCAGTGATGGACCGTTATTTTTCGTGGCTTTTCAGCAGGGCGCTCAAAAAAAGCGATTTGATCCAGCGCTACGAAGCCCTTGGACTGGCGGTTTTTGTCAGCATTCCTTTGCCGATGACAAGGGCCTGGACCGGCTGCATCATTGCCTCGCTGTTCCGGATGCCCTTTCGCTATACCTTCTGGGCCATTTGCGCAGGCGTGCTTTTGGCGGCGGCCATTGTCACCGGTCTTTGCCTGGGTGGGATCATTGCCACCAACGGATTGAGATGACTCTGGATATCTTTCTCAAAAGGCAAAGCACGCGAACATTTTTGTCTGACCCTCTGGCCCGCCAGGACATCGCAGAGTGCCTGGAGGCTGCACGTCTGGCGCCATCAGCCTGCAACTCACAACCGTGGCATTTTGTGGTTGTGGATGAGCCAAATCTGGTCAAGGATATTGGGGAACGTATCTTCGGCGGAATTTACGGCATCAACACCTTTGCCAAACAAGCACCTGTTCTTGTGGCGGCTGTTTCGCAAAAAGCACCAATGCTCACACGCATCGGCGGCTCTTTCCGAGGCACAGATTTCGCCATGATCGATATCGGCATTGCTGTCCAACATTTCATCCTCCAGGCGACAGGCCTAGGGTTATCTAGTTGCTGGATCGGTTGGTTCAACGAGCGCCAGGCAAAAAGGTGTCTTAAGATCCCACGGGACAAAAAGATTTTTGCGATCATCGCGCTCGGCTATTCCCAAGAGCCAAACAGAGAAAAACAAAGAAAATCACTTTCAGAGATATCTTCTTTTAACACATATCAACCTTAACCTAACAGAGGAGGAAACATGGCAAGCGCAAAGCTCGGAAAACAGGTGTTTGTTGGAACAGGCAATCAGGTCGGAGAATTTGCACAAGTAAGCTCGGTTTTGGCGGACGCAAATGTGAATATCACCGGCATCTGCGCCTGGGGACAGCAAGATAAGGCCTTTTTTGCATTGCTCACAGACAACAATGCTGCGGCAATAGGCGCCCTGAAAAGCAAGGGCCTGGATGCCAAGGAACAGGACGTTGTCCTGGTGATGCTCGAAGACAAACTCGGAGCTGCAAAGATGATCGCCGAAAAAATCAAAAAATCCGGCATCAGCCTGGACGCCATTTACGGAACAACGTGCGGTTGCAAGAACTCATCTGCGATGCTGATCCTCATTTCAAAAGAAAACGCCAAATTGGCAAGCTGCCTCAATGCCTAAACAATGAGGTTGCGCGGGGGAATGGTGTATTTGCTGGGTTTGTTGACCGTTTTTTATGCGTCGAGTTTTGGGTTGAGGTCTGCTTTTGCTCAAGGTCTTAATCCGGGCAAAGACAATCGAGAAGAAGAACGGATCAACATGGTTGCGACCCAAATCGAATCCCGGGGCGTCAAAGACCAAAATGTTCTTGCGGCCCTGCGAAAAGTCCCGCGCCATCTTTTCGTGGCAGAAAATACCAAGGCTTTTGCCTATGACGACAATGCCTTGCCGATCGAATGCCGCCAAACAATCTCCCAGCCGTACATCGTCGGGCTCATGACCGAACTTGCAAGAATCGGACCAGGCGACAAAATTCTTGAAATCGGAACGGGCAGCGGTTACCAGGCAGCCGTCTTGGCAGAGCTGGCTGAAATAGTCTTCAGCATTGAGATTATCCCCGAGCTTGCCCAGAAGGCTCTCGAAACCTTAAACCGCCTGGGCTATACGAATATCCAAATCAGGACAGGGGATGGCTACCAGGGCTGGCCCGAACAGGCGCCATTCGACGCCATTGTGGTAACAGCTGCGGCAGGAGAAATTCCGAACGAACTCGTCAAAGAACTCAAAATTGGCGGCCGCATGGTGATCCCCTTGGGGGACTTCTCCCAGGAACTCTATGTGCTGACAAAGAACGAAGACGGAACGCTAACCAAAGAAAACATCATCCCCGTGCGCTTTGTTCCGATGATCCACGGTAAAAATAAAAAAAATGAGTAAACGCCGTATTTTGGTTTTGGGGGCAGGGCTTGCGGGCCTGACTGCCGTTTGGCATCTTCGAAATAAAAAAATAGACGCCCTGGTTTTGGAAAAAGAAGACGAAATCGGAGGTTTGTGCCGCACCAAGCACGTCCGGGGGTTCACCTTTGATCATGACGGCCACCTGCTTCATTTCCAATCGCCGGCTGTGCGTCGCTTCGTGCGCTCTTTGTTAAAAGATAATATCGCCGAACACCAACGCAAGGCCTGGGTTTATCACGCCAAACAATATGTTCCATACCCCTTCCAAACACATCTTGCGGCACTCCCACAGGACGTCAAAGAAGAATGTCTGCGCGGATATTTAGACGCGCTGTCCGCCGAAGGCGGCCGAACAAAGTCGCGTGATTTTCAGGACTGGGTGACCAAAACGTTCGGCAAAGGCATCGCGAAAAATTTCATGATGCCATACAATTCTAAATTCTGGACTGTCTCACCAAACAAACTCACCTGCGAATGGCTCGATGGTTTTATGCCACAACCGTCCGCGTCCCAGGTCATTTCCGGCGCTTTTAAGACATCGGCCAACGGCGCATTCGGATACAATGCTCGATTCTGGTATCCCAAAACAGGAGGGATCCAAGCTTTAATCACCGCCATGGCCCGGCCGCTTAAAAATTGCATTTGCCGTGCAGCGGTGACGGCCATCGACACTGAGAAAAAAGAAGTCACCGTTAACGGAGTTGAAAAAATAAAATACGATTCCTGCATTTCAACCCTGCCTCTAAATGAAATGTCGAACATGATCCCTGGCTTGCCACGAGACATCAAAAACGTCCTGGGGCTTTTGCGCTGGAATTCTATTTTTAATCTCAATTTGGGCTTTAAGGCACGGCAGCGAAACGACCGTCACTGGGTTTACTTTCCCCAAAAAGATCTTTCTTTCTTCCGGGTAGGTTTCCCGCATAATTTTTCTAAGAAGGCAACGCCATCCGGCACGCATTCCCTTTATGCCGAAGCGGCTTACTCCAGACACAGGCCTTTGCCTAAAAACACGATCATCCAGGCCATGATCCGCGACTTGGTCAAAACCGGGTTGCTCGGCTCCCAAAACGATATCCTTGCCTGCGACACCAACGACATCACATACGGATATCCGATTTACGACAAAAACTATTCTTTTGCGCGTCGCAAAGCCATCGAATTTCTGCGCAAAAAAAACATCCATTGCTGCGGCCGCTACGGTTCCTGGCGCTATCTATCGATGGAAGGAACTATTCTCGATGCGCAGAGCACGGCCGGGAGGATACAGCAAGCATGAAGGAGATCTTAAAGCAACTGATCCGCAAAGACCTCAAAATACGCTATGCCAGGCCAACGCTGGGTTTTTTCTGGGCTTTTTTGTCACCTTTTTTAACGAGCCTTGTTTTTTACGTCGTGTTCGGCCGCATCCTTGGCATCCAGATCGGGCCTTGGCCTTTTTTCCTCTACATCACCACAGCGTTATTCCCCTGGAGATTCCTGCAGGATTCTCTCATGCAGGCCACAACGAGTTTATTGGACAACAAAAACATCCTTAAAGAATCCCCGATGCCCCAGGCCCTGATTCCGTTGTCTGTCGTGCTGACCCAAGGCATTGTTTTTCTGCCGTCTCTGATGATTCTGGCCCTGATCAGCTGGTGGACAACACAAAAAATAACCCCGTGGATTATGCTCTTGCCGGCGGTTGTTATCCTGCATGCCGCGATCATTGCGGGCTTGGCAATCTCTTGCGCGGTGCTCTATGTGTTCTGGCGCGACCTTAAATATCTTTTGGAAATCTGTCTGCTGGTCTTATTTTATTCGTCCCCGGCTTTTTATGCCCTGTCTGCGGCCAAGGCCGCCTTACCCCCGGCCCTGTACCGGCTGTTTTGCCTGAATCCGTTCACCATGATCCTGAACCTCTACCGGATCTGCCTGATCCCCGGATTTGCGGATTCAACCGAAGGCCTGGCGATCCCAAAGCTTTTCTTGGGATCTGCCCTGATCGCAATCGTTCTGCTGGCAATAGCGCTTGGGATTCACCGTCACTTTAAAACAAAAATCAATGACCACCTTGCCTACTAAACAAACACATTCCGAGTTAGGCCAGAAACTGGCGATACGCCTGAATCGCATCGGTAAAAAATATCCCTTTGTCCAAACACACTCACGTCTCAAAAACGAAGACCTCTGGGCCTTAAAGAATATTTCCTGCGAAATCCAGCAGGGTCAGATTTGCGGCATCATCGGCCGCAACGGTGCCGGGAAATCTACCCTGTTGAATATTCTGGCCGGCATTCTTACAGCCACGGAGGGGAAGCTCGAAGCTCATGGAAAAATCGTAGGCCTGTTCCAGCTGGGCATCGGGTTTCAAGACGAGATGACTGGGGAAGAAAATATTTTTTTAAATGCTGCGCTCCTCGGAGCGACGCGTAAGCATATCGAAGGCCAACTGAACAATATCGTTGAGTTCAGCGAGCTGGGCTCTTTTATCCAGATGCCTTTGGGAAGTTTTTCGAAAGGCATGCTCTTGCGATTGGCCTTAAGCATCCTCATCCACCAGGATTTGGACATCCTGATCCTTGACGAG
>JAZDLY010000004.1:0-22784 GCA_043801485.1 Candidatus Omnitrophota bacterium
AAAGATGACCAACCCGTGGGATCTCAAAAAAGTAGATATTTCTGTGCCTGACAACGAGAGAAAGTGGCGCATGATGCTGGCGCAACAACAGGCAAAGGCTGCCAAAAAGAAAAAAACGTTCTCCGAAAGAATCTTGGAAGAACTCACGAAATACGGAATGCTGATTGCGCTGGGATTTGTGATCCTGTTGGTAATCTATGCGGTACGCAAAGAACCTACGAAGGCGGGCCAACCTCCTGCAGCACCCAAAGGGCAAGAACCCAAAAAAGACATCTGGCACGAAGACTTCTAATGAACAGACATGTTACGGAGTGTTCCAAACGACGTAACGTGTAGCCCGAAGGGCGTCTGTGAATTGATCCCGTGCCTGCGAGCCCCGTTGTGAGCGAAGCGAACGAGAACGGGGCGAAGCGTTAAGGCATCGGGATAATCCGAAGGCACATTTAGCGCAGTCCTTGTGAGCGAAACGAACAAGGATTAATCCCGTTCCCTGCAAGCAGATTTCCGTGCTAACATGTCCCAAATCTGCGCAGCGATTAGGGAATCGGAATTACCACCTTAGTGTGCCGTTACGAAGCGCTGGCTTTTCTCTTCAAATAATCCTCTAGAACACGCCTGTGATCAAAGGCCAGAGGCAGCTTGCACCATTCCTCTGGTGTGAAAATTTTAGCGTCCTGGGCATCCGAAGCAGCCCGGGGCCGTCCTTTGGCCTGCCCGACAAAAACCGTCGTGACGGTGTGAAACCGCGGATCGCGGAAAGGATCCGAATAGGTGTGCATTTGTTTCAGATTTCTGACGACCAGGCTTGTTTCTTCTTTGGCCTCCCGGGCAACAGCCTTTTCCAAACTCTCCCCATAATCCACGAACCCGCCGGGAATCGCCCATCCAAAAGGCGGATTGCTTCGCTTAATCAGAACAACGCCTCCTGAGGTTTCGATAATGGCATCCACGGTAACAAAAGGTCCCTGACAGATCTTGTGCGCCATGTGTTTCAAATAGCTCTCGGCCGTTGCTTTAAATTTTTTAAAAATCTTCCCCGGAGGAACAACCACTTCAATCTTGCGCAAAGGTCTTTTTGCCTCACGCACATGCCGAAAAATCTCCTGCGCTGCGATCTTGGCAGACGCTACCGCGCCGACGCGAGCAGCTGTTAAAGCCGAAATCACCAGATACACAGCCTGTTCTCTGCGGCTGACCCGTGCTAGAACCTGTGCGCAAAAAAGACGGAATCCTTCGACATCATTGAAATCCTTACCATCCCGCTTACCCCGGCTCACGCTGATCTGTGTCTTATTGATCTTCATCATCACCCCTTGGCAATCTTTTTTGCCAACACCAACGCCTGTTTTTTTGTCCTGACCTTGCCTTCAACCTGGGCCTCTTCCACACCTTGAAGGATTTTTGAAAAAATAGGGCCGGGCTTAAGTTTCAAAGTCTTGATCAAATCCCTGCCGTTGACCAGACGCACCAGAGGCTTTGCTTTAAGCATTTCGAAATAACGCCGGATCAGGGCAAAGGAGACTTTTTCGTGTCGCCGGCGGCTGGCCGGTGTTGCCAAAGGACCACGCGTTGCCCGCTGGTCGGCAATCGAAACCAACAAAACACTGACCGCCTCCTCCCGTGTGTCCCGAAAATAACGATGGACAGCTCGCTGCGTCAAAACCGCATTATCCGCTAAGTAGCCGGGCCTCAGATGCCAGAAAATAATCGTATCCAGAGCCAGTTTTTCTTTTGTCGAAAGTTTCAGTTTTTCGCAAACAGAATCGGCGATCAGGCGGCCAATGCGCTCGTGACCATGGAACATCGTCTTTCCGGCTTTAACCTGGTAAGCTTCGGGCTTGCCGATATCGTGCAACAGTGCCGCCAATTTAATAAGCGAGCGCCTCTTTCTCTGGCCGGCAATGACCTGGTCCAAATAAGACATGACTTCCGGATCCGGCGCGAAATGAACGATGAGGTCTTCGAGTTTTTTAAAAGTTTCAAGCGAATGCCCCCAAACATCCAAATGGTGATACCCGCCCTGCTTGACATGATGCATGATCGCAACCTGCGGGATCACCTCTTCCAAAACGCCGTTCTTGTCCAGCGCCGCGATGAAACTGAATGCGTGAGGCTGATCAAGTATTTTGAAGAGCTCATCCCGCAGCCGCTCGCCGGCAATCTTTTTGAGAGAAGCGCTTTTCTTTTTGATCAGACGCAAGGTTTCAGGCTCGATCTTAAAGCCGAAAATAGCCGAAAGGCTGAAGGCCCGCAGAATCCTCAGCGGGTCTTCGTCAAACGATTTTGGATGCACCAGGCAAATGCGCTTGAGCTTGATATCTCTCCGGGCTTGGCAGAAATCTAAAACAGACTCCCCCTGGAGAGGCAGGCGCAGAGCAAGTGTATTGATTGTAAAATCTCTCTTCAGGAGATCTCCGCGCAGATTCTTGCCGCGGAAATCGACAAAATCAAAAGTCAAGACCCGAGCCGAAGATCGGTCTTGATAGACGACGCGGCCACAACCGTGTTTGCGGTCCAAAACAACAAAGGCGCACTTCAGGCGCCGGGCCACCTTGCGGCCAAAATCAAGAGCGCCGCTTGCAAGGCAAAAATCCAGATCCAGGGCGGCCTTGCGATACCCAAGGGCAAGATCTCTTAAAAAACCGCCGACCAGATAGATTTCCTTCTTCTCTTTTTTGGCCAAAAGGGTGATTGTCTTAAAAGGAAGAGACTGAAAAATTTCGTGGTGCGATAGTTGCATAGGAAATAGTTTGGAAAAAAACTCCAAAAATTAGTCCCGATGCCTGAGCGCTTCGCAGATTTCAAGTCCTCTGCTATGGAAATCTGCTCGCAGGCACGGGACTTCGTTAAGTGCACCTGCGGTGCACATTAAGGTGCTTGATTCGGCCATATAACTTACGTCGGCTTTTACCTCCGTAAGTTATGGCCTCATTCATTCTTGCTGATGGAAAATTTCTGCGCGCTTGATCACGTCCTCTTCGACAAAAATAGGGGCCTTGACGCGTACGGCTAAAGCAATGCTGTCCGAAGGCCGGGCGTCAATGATCTTTTCCTGCGGACCGGCAGCGCCGTTTTGCAAAGATAGGATGATTTTGGCATGAAAGGTACTGTCTTGAAGCTTATCGATAATCACTTTCCCAACCTTGGCATCAAAGGACTCGATGACCGATTGCAGAAGGTCATGCGTCAAAGGCCTGGGCGGAATGATGCCGCTCAAGCGCATCTTGATGGCATTGGCTTCGATAAATCCGATAATGATGGGCAGCAGACGATCCCCCTCTTTTTCTTTGAGGACAATGATCTGGTCCTGACGCTTCTCGTCAATGATAATTTTATTGAGCTCCATTTCAACCATCATTGTCACCTTCTTTTGGATTGGCGTTTATCGATCTGCTTTCTTCAATAGATCTTTGAGCTCAGCCATGAACTGATTAACATCTTTGAACTGCCGGTACACGGAGGCAAAACGCACATACGCCACCTCGTCTAAAGACGCCAGGCGATTCATGATCAATTCGCCGATGTCTTTGGACCCAACCTCGCGTTCGAACTTGCGATAAATCTCTCGCTCCAGGCCGCCCACGATTTCTTCCATCTTCTCCAACGAAATGGGCCTCTTTTCGCAGGCCTTCTGGATCCCGGAGAGGATTTTTTTGCGGTCAAAGGGCTGGCGCCGTCCGTCTCTTTTGACCACAAAAAGAGGCAATTCCTCAATCACTTCATACGTGGTGAAGCGTTTACCGCACTCAAGGCATTCGCGACGCCGACGGACCGCATGGCCTTCGGAGCTGGCGCGCGAATCGATCACTTTATCGTCAATGTAGCCGCAAAAAGGACATTTCATCGTCGCTGTGCTCCAAAAAATTGCCCTTATCCAACCGTTTGGCTTGTTTTCGTTCTTCGCTGGGACGCCTGACTGCCGTCAGGCAGACTCACCCCGTCCCAGCGGACGGGGCCTCGCTCCCCGCCTTCGGCGGGACCATGCCCGTCCCGCTAACGCAGGACAAGCTTCGGCCTGCAAACGCCCTGCTCAGAACAAATCCAAGCCAAGCAGTCGCATATAAGCAGGCGATATTGCGTTATGTTTTCTTACAAGTTTTTGCTTTCCTAATTTTTATTTTTGCTTCTTTCAAGAATTGCAGAGCCATGGCGTCGGGATAGTGATCCGAGACAACCACTTCCTTGATGCCGGCGTTGATGATCATCTTGGCGCAAATGATACAGGGCTGGTTGGTGACGTAGAGCGCACTTCCCTTAAGAGACACACCGTGGAGCGAAGCCTGCAACAACACATTTTGTTCCGCATGCAACCCTCTGCAGAGTTCGTGCCTCTGGCCTGAAGGCACTTTTAATTTTTCGCGCAAACAGCCTACGTCCGAGCAGTGGCGGATGCCCGAAGGTGTGCCGTTATAGCCGGTCGCCAGAATCCGACGATCTTTCACAACCAGGGCGCCGACTTTGCGGCGCAGGCATGTGGAACGCTCGGCCACCAGCCTGGCGATGCCTAAAAAATATTGGTCCCAATCCGGCCGAACATCTTTAGCTGGTTTTTTCATGACGACAATAAGGTTTTGTAGAGCGGGAATTTTTTGACAAGACGACTGACCTTGTTGAGCGCTTCTTTCAACACCGCGGTTTCCCCGCGGGAGACCACAACATCAGTGACCATTTCCGCGATCAGGCGCATTTCGGGCAAACCCATGCCGCGCGTGGTGACGGCCGGCGTACCCAGGCGCAAACCACTTGTCAAAAACGGGCTCTTTTTGTCAAAAGGAATCAGATTTTTATTAACGGTGATCCTGGCCTCATCCAGCAGGGCCGCCGCATCTTTGCCGGAAATCTGCTGCTGGGTTAAATCCACGAGCAACAAATGCGTGTCCGTGCCGCCGGAAACAACCCTCAGGCCCCGCTTGTCCAGCTCCTGGGCCAAGCCTCTTGCGTTGGCGATGACCTTTTTCTGATATTGCCTGAAGGCCGGGGTCAGGGCTTCTTTGAAAGCAACGGCCTTGGCAGCTATCACGTGCATGAGGGGCCCGCCTTGCGTTCCGGGAAACACTAAGCTGTCGATCTTTTTGGCAAATTCTTTTTTGCAAAAGATCATGCCGCCACGGGGTCCGCGCAAGGTCTTGTGCGTCGTCGTGGTCACAAACTCTGCTAAAGGAACGGGCGACGGATGCAGGCCAGCTGCCACCAAGCCCGCAATATGCGCCATGTCCACAAAGAGGTAAGCGCCAACGCTGTCGGCGATCTGCCGGAATCTTTTGAAGTTGATCTCTCGCGGATAGGCTGAAGCGCCGGCAATGATCATGCGGGGACGATACCGCTTGGCCAGGTCTTCCACCTCGTCGTAATCGATCATCTCTGTTTTGGGGCTCACACCGTAGGAAACAATCTTATAAAACATGCCGGAGAAATTGTGCGCCAGGCCGTGGGACAAATGCCCCCCGCAGGCCAGGTCCATGGCTAGAACCGTATCGCCGAGATTTAACGCCGCAAAATAAACCGCCATGTTGGCCTGGGTCCCGGAATGAGGCTGGACGTTGACATGCTCTGCGCCGAACAATTTCCTGGCGCGCTCCTGCGCCAGGCGCTCGGCATCATCGACAAACTCGCATCCGCCGTACCAACGGGCCCTAGGATATCCTTCGGCGTACTTATTGGTCAAAACCGAGCCCTGCGCTTCCAGCACGGCCAGCGACGTAAAATTCTCGCTGGCGATCAGCTCGATGTTTTCGTACTCGCGCAAAAGCTCCTGCCGAATGATTTTGAAAATTTCCGGGTCGACTTTTTTTAAGTGACTTTTGGACGCACTCATGATCTTTCGATCCTTTCTATTTTTTTGATGCGTCGGCCATGCCGGCCGCCTTCAAACGGAGTTTTGAGAAACAACGCGATCATTTTTTTCATCCGGGCCTCGGTCACAAACAAAGAACCAAGAACCAGGATATTGGCGTCGTTGTGCTGCCGCGAAAGCAAAGCTGCCTTTTCATTATAGCAGAGTGCGGCGCGCACCCCTTTGACTTTGTTGGCCACGATGCAATTGCCGATCCCGCTTTTGCACACCAGGATGCCGCGCCAGGCCTTCTTTTTGGAAACAGCAAGTGCCGCCAGGTAGGCCGTATCCGGATAATCCATGGCCTCCTGGGAAAACGTCCCCACATCCTTGATGCGCCATTGGCCCTTGCGCAAAAAGGCGGTGATTTTTTCTTTAAGCCTGAAACCTCCGTGATCACATCCCACAACAATGGTTTTTGAACTCATAACATCTCTCCAAGCTTGGCAACTGCTTTTTTGATTTTCAAGAAAACTCCCTTGTAGAAATCCTCAAATTTGCCGATCGGATCCTCAACCTCGTTGTCCAGCGGCTCCAGACGGACAAATTCGCCGAACAGATGAATCCTGCTCTTGGCCGACGGGAACTGACGGATGAGGTCCTCCTGATGACGACGCTCCATGCACAAAACGAAGTCCGCCTGGCGCAGGTTCTGCGCGCTCACACGCTGCGCGTGATGAGCTGAAGCATCCATGCCTTCGGCGCCAACCAGATGCTGCGTTTCGTGCGTCGGCCCCATGCCGAAAAAGGCAAAGGTCCCTGCAGAAGAAACATCCAGGTCTGAGCGGCTATTGTCTTTGATGTATTTCTTCATCAGATACTCCGCCATGACCGACCGGCAGGAATTGCCCGTGCAAACGAACAAAATCGTTTTTTGATTGACCACTTTAAGCAGGTCTTGGCTTTTTAAAGAACCTTGGCGCAACACCGTAAACGGAAGCTTGCGCGCATCCAGCACCGTTGATTCTACTCCCAAAGGCGTTGGGCCGGCATCCAGAACCATCTCAATGCGACCGCTCAATTCCTGCAAAACAGTTTCTGCGTCCCTGGGCGCGTTGTGGCCGGCCAGGTTCGCCGACGGCGCGATCACGGGGAAATCCACGCTGCTCAAGAGCCGCAATGCCACGTCGTGCTTGGGCATGCGCAGACCAATGGTTTTCTCACCAGGCGCTGCCAACACAATTGTCAAAGGACCCGGCCAAAAATGGCTCATCACTTTATAGGCCCGCGGCAAAACTTCAATTGCATAACGCTCCACATCCCTGCTGTCGGCGATATGGATGGAAAACTGTTTGTCCGGGGAACGCTCTTTTAAAACTTTGAGTCTGTCAACCGCCGCGCCGTTCAAGAGATTGACCGCAATACCATAGACGGTTTCCGTCGGAAAAGCCACCAAGCCCCCTTTTTCCAGAATAAAGGCTGCCGCTGTAATCTGGCGTTGGTCAATCGCATCCGGATTGACTTTAACGACTTTTGTTTCCATTAGATTTTGATCTTCGTCTTTCGGACCGCATGCGCCTGTTTTGCGCGCCACTTTTTCAAATTTCCGGAAATACTCCTGGCCTCAAGCGCCAACAAAGAAACAGCGAACAAAGCTGCGTTTTTCGCACCGGCTTTTCCAATGGCAAAGGTTGCAACCGGAATCCCAGCGGGCATCTGCACAATAGACAACAATGAATCAAGACCTTTCAAGGCCTTTGTCTCAATGGGAACGCCCAGGACCGGCAGTGTCGTGAAAGACGCAACAACACCCGGCAGAGCTGCCGCTCCGCCGGCGCCGGCAATGAAGGCCTTAACGCCTGCCTGCTGCATCCCGACCACAAACGCCTCCAGGTCCTTAGGTGTCCGATGAGCGGACAGGACTCTGGCCACAAACGGCACTTTGAAGTTTTTCAAAATGTCGAGCGCTCCCTGCATGGTCTCCAGATCCGAAATACTCCCCATCACAATCGCGACGTCCGGTCTTTTCATACAAGCTCCTTTTGGTTTCAATTTTTTAACGCTCGCCAGCCGATGTCCCGGCGGAAATGCACGCCGTCAAAATGAATTTTTGCCACCACCTGGTATGTTTTGACAATCGCGTCTTTAATCGTCTCGCCCAGGCCTGTCACGCCAAGCACCCGTCCCCCATTGGTCAAATATTTAACTTGTGCTTTGTAACTTGTGCCTTGTGACTTTTTTGTTCCGGCATGGAACACCACGACATCTTTGTTCTTGGCTGCATCACCTAAGCCGAAAATCTCTTTGCCTTTTTCATAATTCCCGGGATAACCGCCGGAGGTCATGACCACGCATACCGAAGCTTTTTTATTCCAATTCAGAACCGGAACTGTGGCCGCGGTCTCAGTCGTCCACAACATCGCCTCAACTAAGTCTGAATCAAGACGCGCCAAAACAGCCTGTGTTTCCGGATCTCCGAAACGCACGTTGAACTCAAGGACCTTTGGGCCTTCTTTGGTCAACATGATCCCGGCATACAAAATACCGTGATAAGGCATGCCGCGCTCTTTCATACCGCGCAGCACGGGATGAATAACCTCTTGCATCACTTGATTCAAAATCTGATCCGTGACCACCGGCGCCGGAGAATAAGCGCCCATGCCGCCGGTATTCGGCCCTAAATCTTTATCAAAAATTCTCTTGTGGTCCTGGCTGGACGCCAAAGGAAACACCTCTTGGCCGTTGGTCAACACGAGAATCGAGGCTTCTTCGCCTTCCAGAAATTCTTCGATAACAACCGTATTGCCGGACTCCCCAAAGATTTTCCGGACCTGCATATCCGTGACAGTGGCCAGGGCCTCTTCTTGGTCCTTGCAGATAACAACACCCTTGCCCGCTGCCAAACCGTCGGCTTTGATGACAACCGGGAATGAATCTAAATTGGAAATAGCCTCGCTGGCCTCATCAGCGCTCAAACAGGTCGCCGAACGCGCTGTCGGAACCTTTTGGTCAAGCATCACCTGCTTGGCAAAGGCCTTGCTGGCTTCCAACTGTGCGGCGGCCCTGGTCGGACCGAATATCTTCAATCCATCTTTCTGGAATTCATCGACAATCCCGGCCGCCAAGGGCGCTTCCGGTCCCACAACAGTTAAATCAACTCGTTCTTTTTTGGCAAATCTATAAAGTCCTGGAACATCTTCGGCCTTGATGTCAATGCACTCGGCCACCTCACTAATGCCGCCGTTGCCGGGCGCACAAAAAATCTTATCCACGCACCTGGACTGCGCAATTTTCCAAACCAGCGCATGCTCCCTGCCCCCGGAACCGATCACGAAAATTTTCATTTAATGTATGAACACCTGAAATATTTCCTTGTTCGCTAAAGCTCACAAGGACTCCCGCTAACGCGGGATTTCGCTAGTACACCTTCGGTGTAAAATTGTGCTCAATTCGCTAAAACGAAACATTAAGGTGCTTGTTATGAAGAATGACCTAATCTTGCAGCATAAGCAAACGCCAAAAAATAATTACGCCACAGCTTGTCGGAAGAAGCGTATAAATTATCACCTGCGAAATAATCCACGAGCAGCTCATAAAGACGTGTGGGTTCTTTGAGACGCGCTTTGTTTTTTGGGTCATCGATCGTCAAACTCAAAAGCTCTAACGCGCGTTCAAATGCCAATCGGCTGTATTGGTGATTTCCTTTATTTCTCCAGTTGATCGTTCGCTCTACTTCACTTCCGACGTTGGCAAGTTGTTCAACGAGCGAAAACTCAAACCATCTGCCTTTGGCCAATTCTTGATGTTGATAACTCATGAAGAAATAAGGTTGCTTATGATTTCCCTGATCTTTTCTCTGATTTGTGCGTCATCCACGCCGCGCGTCCGGTTGCCGTGGGCAGGCCGGAGATTGATCATTGAATCAAACTCGATGAAATCATCTCCTTGTAACTCAGGATAGAGGTTCACACCCCAAAGATGGCGCTGCTGGGAGCCTTTTTCCAAAAGAGAGCCTTCTTCATCCGAATGCAGCTCCCCTCCTATGGCCATAACGCACTTCTCTACATCAACCACAGCTTTTACAAAACTGCCGAATTCGGCAGCAATATCTTTCAACTGGCTGCGGTTTATTTTTTCCGTTTTGTTTTCACCGATGACGAAAATTTTCATCAGACGATTACCACCCCTCCAACACCGCTGACCATTTCACCGATGGTGCGGCTCTTGCAGCCGAGCCTGGAGAGCTCCCGGACAACCTCCATTTTCATTGAGTCACGAACAACCAAAATCATGCCAATGCCCATATTGAATGTACGGTACATCTCTTTATCCGCCATGTGAACGCGCTCCTGGATTTCGTCAAAGATCTCCGGTCGACTCCATGCATTTTTATAAAGGACCATAGAGAGGTTCTTGGGCACAATACGCGATGCCTTGTCGTAAAAGGCACCTCCGGTGATGTGCGCTGCGGCCTTGATGTTGAAATTTTTGGCATTGAATTTTTTCAAAATGCCCAGCAAAGGTTTGGTGTAAATGCGCGTCGGCGTCAGGAGTTCGTGCGAGCGCGCTTTGAGCTCAACGGGCGTGAAGACCTTGCGCACGAGCGAAAACCCGTTGGAATGCAAGCCGCTGGATTCAAGTCCGATGACAGCATCACCCAGTTTCACATGGTTGCTTCCCAAAATCTTCGTCTTGGCCACCGCACCCACGCAGAATCCGGCCAGGTCATATTCGCCGACCTTATACATGCCGGGCATTTCCGCGGTTTCGCCGCCGACCAAAGCACACCGCGCCTGCTGGCAACCTTCCACAATCCCCTTGATGATCTCCTTATAAACTGTGGCCTCGATCTTGCCTGTGGCCAAATAGTCCAGGAAAAATAACGGCTCGGCCCCTGAACACAACACGTCATTGACGCTCATGGCCACCAAATCAATGCCAACGGTATGGTGGATGCCGGATAGAAAAGCAATTTTGAGTTTGGTGCCAACGCCGTCGCAGGATGAAACAAAAACAGTATTCTTTAAGTTTACGGATGAAAGGTCAAAAAAAGCGCCAAACCCGCCCACTCCGCCCAGCACGCCGGGCCGATGGCTTTTTTTGATCATACCCTTGACCGCAGCTACCAGCTGATTGGCTTTGTCGATATCGACGCCGGCTTTTTTGTAATTCAGGCTCATGAATACACCCTAAACTTGTGTCGTTTCTACCTCGGTTGCCTTGGCTTCGTTCTTCGCAGGGACGCTCGATTTGTCCCAGAAAGGGACATACCAGCCACTCCAATATGGCTGGGTATAGTCCCAGCGGACAAATCTCGCTCGGTTTCCGGCCTCGCTCCCCGCCTACGGCGGGACCATGCCCGCTCGGCCTCCAAACGCCCTGCTCAAAACAAATCCAAGTCAACCATTTAGACTTTACACCCTTTTTCCAGGATGTATTTGTTCGCTTCGCTAAAGTGCACGGGGTATTGGCCCGTAAAACAGGCAACGCAATATCTCTCGTTGGGGCATTTCACCGATTTGAGCATCCCCTCGAGGCTCAAGTAGCCCAGGCTGTCCACGCCAAGAAACTTCTGAATTTCCTTCATCGACATGCGGTTGGCAATCAGCTCCTCGCGCGACGGAAAATCAATGCCGTAAAAACACGGGAACCTGTGCGGCGGACAGGAAATACGCATGTGCACTTCCTTAGCGCCGGCATCCCGGAAGTTACGGACGCGTTTCTGCGACGTTGTGCCTCGCACAATTGAATCATCCACAATGACCACGCGTTTGCCGCGGACAACGTCCCGCAGGATATTGAATTTCACTTTGACTCCAAGGTCACGAATGTGCTGCTGCGGCTGAATGAATGTGCGCCCCACGTAGTGGTTTCGGATAACACCCCACTCCAAAGGAATCCCCGAGGCATGGCTATATCCCAGCGCTGCCGATGTGCCGGAGTCCGGAATCGGAATGACATAATCAGCTTTCACCGGATGTTCTTTGGCCAGAGTCTCGCCGAGTTTCCGGCGCACCAGATGCACGGTCTCGCCGAAAATAACCGAGTCCGGTCTTGAAAAATAAATATGCTCAAAAATACAATACGCGCTTTTTTTTGATTTCGGGGCAAAACGAATGGATTTCAGGCCTTTTTTGGTAATGACAACGATTTCGCCTGGCTCCACTTCCCGGATAAATTTTGCCTCAATGAGATCAAAAGCGCTGGTCTCCGACGCCAGACAGAACGCATCGCCCTTTTTGCCCAGGCACAACGGCCGGAAACCAAACGGGTCACGCACGCCAATCAGGTAATCCTCGGTCAAAAGCACAAGGGAATATGCCCCTTCAATTCTTTTCAGGGCGCTCGTCAGGCGATCCACAACATCCTTGGCTTTCGATCGCGCCATCAAATGGACGATCACCTCGCTGTCACACGATGTCTGAAAAATCGAACCTGACTTTTCGAGTTCTTTTTTCAAATGGTGGCTGTTGGTCAAATTCCCGTTGTGCGCGATGGCCAGCGACGTTCCCAGATAATCAATAAACAAGGGCTGGGCGTTCTTGATCAGGCTCGAGCCTGTCGTCGAATAACGCACATGGCCGATGCCGCGGTCCCCGCGCAAGGCTTTGAGTTTTTCTTCGCTGAACACATCCACCACCAGCCCCATATCCTTATGGATAAAAAGCTCTTGGCCGTCACTGGTCACAATCCCGCAGGATTCTTCGCCGCGATGCTGCAGGGCATAGAGCCCCAGATAAATCATGTAGTTGGCTTCGGGATTGCCGAAAATGCCGAAAAGGCCGCAGTAGTGTTTTGGGTGAGACATAATACCTTTCTTTAACGCAGTTTTATGCACATTCCTACCTGCCAACAGGTGCCAATCCTTTACATTAAGGTGGTTATCCCGATCGCTAATCGCTGCGTCGTCCCTACGGGACGTCCTTGCAGCGACGGGATAAATTCGCGCCCATAACTTACGTCGCTGACGCTCCGTAAGCTATGCGCTCATTTAAAATAATTTACCGCGTTCAAAAAGATCGCAAATCCGTCGCCGTGCTTCTTGAGTCCTTCGCGCGTCCAACGCGGATGCTGCAGGCTGACCAAGTGCCGCTCCGGATGCGGCATCAATCCGAAAATCCTGCCCGTCGGATCACAGATGCCTGCGATATGATCTATGGACCCGTTGGGGTTGATGGGAAAGCCACCAATCCTGCCGCGCTGATCACAATATTGAAAAACAATTTGCCTCTGTTGGCGCAAACGCTCCAACACCTCTTCTCCAAGAGGAATAAATTTGCCTTCGCCGTGCGCGATCGGTAAATAGATCGTCTCCGGCAAACCTTTTGTCCACACGCAGGCAGAGGGCAAGGTTTTCAGATACACCCAGCGGTCTTCGAAAAAGCCAGAGTCGTTGGCCGCAAGCGTCGCCTGTTGCTGGAACAAATCGTAACCCGGCAAAAGCCCCGCCTTGACCAAAACCTGAAATCCGTTGCAAACCCCAAGGATCAAATTCCCCTTGCGGATAAAATCCTGCAGGGCATCGGCCAGCTTATATTTTAACTCATTGGCCAAAATCTTACCAGCAGCGATATCATCTCCGTAAGTAAAGCCTCCTGACACCGCCAGGATCTGGACACCGCTAAGTTTTTGCTCGCCGCAGACGACCTGGTTGATGTGACCAAACTGCACGTCTGCCCCGGCGCTCTGAAACGCAAAAGCAGTCTCCTGGTCGCAATTGATACCCGCGGCTTTAAGGATCATCACTCTCGGTTTAGGCATAATCAATCCACCACATAGAACTTATTGATGGCTGCAATAACATCCTCAGGCTTATCCACCAGCGAAAAAAGACTTAAGTCATATTTGCCGATGCACCCGCGGCGCAGAACCGTTGACATCACCCAATGCAGCAAACCACGCCAGTATTCGCTGCCCACCAGGATGACGGGGAACTTAGGGATGCGCTCGGTTTGGATCAAATTGATGGATTCGAACAATTCATCGAGCGTGCCGTAGCCGCCGGGAAAAATCACAAATGCCTTGGCATAACGCACAAACATCACTTTGCGGATAAAGAAATAGTGAAACTCCAAAAGAGTCGTGACATAAGGATTGGATTTTTGCTCTGTGGGAATGTAGATATTCAACCCCACAGATACCCCGCCGGCCTTTTTGGCACCTTTGTTGGCAGCTTCCATAATCCCCGGCCCGCCGCCGGTGATCACCTCATATCCTTCGCGCGTCAAAAGAGTGGCGGTTTTCTCGGCAAGTTTATAATAGGGGTCCTTTGGCGTCAGCCGCGAAGAACCAAAAACAGACACGGCATTCTTGTAGCGTTCCAGCGCCGCAAAACCAACGACAAATTCATTGGCCATGCGCTGGATACGCGCTTCTTCATCGTGTTCGAAAATATCGATATCGCGATGAAGCTTCACGTGCGCATGCACGTTCTGGCGCTTGGAGCCCCTACAGGCACTCTTCTTTTTCATCGTCAAACACTCCTCAATGTTTCCTGCCAGGCACCTTTGAGCTGTGCTAGCTCTGCCTGAACACACACCTTTCCGGCCAATCCAAAAACTTTCATCTCGGCGGAATCCGTAACGCATCCGGCCAAGCCCAGGACTGTTCCCCTCATGGTTTTCTCGAAAGATTTTTGGTGTTGACGCTCGACCTCAACGATAAACCGGCTGTTGGACTGAGAAAACAACACAACATCATCTCTTTTGTCTTTACCCGCATAGGGTACCTCTTTTAAAAAGATATTGGCGCCACAACCGCCGGCAAAAGACATTTCCGCCATGGCCACCGCCAAGCCGCCCTCCGAACAATCGTGGATGGACCTGAGGTAGCCTTTAGCGCTTGCACGGGATAATTTTTCCAAGAGCGCCCTGGACTTTCTAAAATCGACCTGAGGCACCAGGCCGCCCTTAATGCCCAAAAGCTGAAAATAATGTGAAGCGCCCAATTCCGGATACGTTTGTCCGACGATATAAATCAAATTTCCCACGGCCTTAAGGTCCATGGTGAGAGCCTTTGTGAGGTCATCCATAACGGCCATGGCCGAAATCAAAAGCGTTCCGGGAATAGAAATGGTCTTATTCTTGACGGAGAATTCATTATAGAGTGAATCTTTCCCGGAAATAAATGGCACCCCAAGCCCTTTGGCTGCGTCATAACAGCCATAAGCTGCCCGAACCAAGCCGCCCAGACGATCCGGCTTATCGGGATTGCCCCAGCAGAAATTATCCAGGATGGCGGCGTGCTTCAGAGAACCGCCAACACAAACCACCTGCCGCAGGGCCTCTTCCGCACAACTGACTGCCATCCAGTAAGGATCCAGGTCCCCATATCTGAAATTAATGCCATTGGAAATAATCAAACCTTTCTTGGAATCAAAGCATGGCTTGACGACACACGCATCCGAAGGCCCATCGTTGGCAATGCCGACCAAAGGCTTGATGACTGTTGCCCCCTGCACTTCATGATCATACTGCCGGATCACCCATTCTTTGGATGCAATGTCCGGGTGCGCAAGGAGACGCAACAACACGGGCGTCAGGTCTGTTTTAGACCTGGGGAGCTTTTGTTTAGCCGCTGGCTTGACCCAGACCGCTTTTTTTGTTGTCTTGGGCAAACCATCGTGCAAAAAAGCCATTTCCAGTCGGCAAACCTCATGCCCCCGGTAAGTCAATTCCAATTGTTTTGTGGATGTGAATTCGCCAATGACCGTGGCCTCCACATCTTCCTTGCCGAAAACCTTCAGTAATTCGGTAATTTTATTCTTTTTCACAGCCAGGACCATGCGTTCCTGCGCTTCGGAAATCCAGATTTCGGTGTAGCTCAACCCGTGGTACTTTAAAGGGACCTTGCTCAACTCAACCCTGGCTCCTGTCTCCTGTCCCATCTCGCCGACCGCACTCGACAAACCGCCGGCCCCGCAATCCGTAATCGCGCTATAAAGATTCCAGTCGCGCGCCTTCAGGAGGACATCGAGCATTTTCTTTTCGGTGATGGCATTGCCGATCTGCACCGCCCCCGAAGAAACATCTTCAGATTCATGGGTCAACTCGCCTGAAGAAAACGTGGCGCCGTGGATGCCGTCGCGGCCTGTCCTGCCTCCAACGACAACAACAAAATCTCCCGGCTCAACCTTTTTGAAAGACTTGTCTTTTGGCAGGATCCCGACTGTGCCGCAATACACCAGGGGATTCCCGATGAAGCGCTCGTCAAACAATACCGCGCCGTTGACCGTAGGAATGCCCATCCGGTTGCCGTAATCGCGCACACCGCTAACAACCCCTTTGGCGACGCGCCGCGGCGAAAGCGTTCCCGGCGGTAGTTTTTCGGACGGATAATCCAGGGGACCGAAACAGAAAACATCGGTGTTGGCAATGGGTTTGGCGCCCAGACCCGTGCCCATAGGATCGCGGATGACACCTCCGATGCCGGTGTTGGCCCCGCCGTAAGGCTCAAGGGCCGAAGGATGATTGTGCGTCTCGACTTTAAAACACACGTTGAATTGATCGTCGAATTTGATGATGCCGGAATTATCCTTGAACACCGAGACACAATACGGTTTTTTCAATTCCTGCGTTGCCTTCATGATGGTGGACTTCAGGAGGTTGCGGATCCGGCGATTGCCGATCTTTTTGACAAAGCGCTCCCCGGCCGTTCTAGCACCGAGCCGCTCTTTATAATCGATGTTGCCGCGAAAAGTCTTGTGGCCGCAATGTTCGGACCATGTCTGGGCAATGGTCTCCAATTCGCAATCCGTCGGATCGCGTCGCAATTTTTTAAAATACGCCTGGATCTGGCGCATCTCGGCAATGTTCAAATACAACTGCCCCTGGCGACTGACCGCCACGAGCTCCTTGTCGCCGGCCAGCGCGAGATTGATCTTTTTCAATTCAAAACGGTAGTCCGGCAAATGCAGAAAATCCTTAAGGCGGTGTTCTTCTTGCGGCAGAACAGACTCGATGAGTTTATTGTAAAGAAGCTTCTCGGCGATTTTCAGAAGGGCAGACTTCGACGCGATTCCTTTGAGGAGATATTTTTTGGCCGTGCGGACAGCCTCTACGGAAGAAATCCCTAAATCCCGAATACCCCTGAGCGTCGATTCTTCAACCGGATCCATAACACCCGGTTTATAAATAATCTGGAGTGCCATATACCCTTCGGCAACCAAGGGAGTTTCGTCTTCGGCATAAAGCTTGTGATCCTGGATGACGCGGTCGGTCAAAAGCTCTGCGGCAACGCGGGAGGCTTCGGCGCGGGAGAGTGAGCCGATGAGGAAATAGATCTGTTTGAGCCGCACGTCCTGGATGCCGTCAAAACCCAGGCTTCGGATTTCATCTTTGAGGCTCTCCGCCGTCGAATTGAAAACACCTTCTTTGTCCTTGACTTCAACGCGCCAGGTCATGCTCTAGGTGAGGACTTATGACTCTAAACCAAGATTTTTAAAAATGGTGGGAATGTTTCTCAGGTAATATCTGATGTCAAAACACTCCTCGATCTCACTCTTGGACAAATACCGCTTCATCTTGGGTTCGCCCAAAAGAATTTCCTTAAAATCGCGGTTCATGGAACGGCTTTCAAAAGCGGCCTTCTGGACCACGTCGTAGGCCGCAGGCCGCCCAAGCCCCTTTGCCATCAGGGCCAGCAAAACGCGCTGGGAATAAATCAACCCATTGGTCCGGCCCAGATTCAAAAGCATGCTCTTCGGATAAACATTCAATCCTTCCATGACCTCGGTGAACTGGTTGAGGATATAGTCCAAGATGAGAAAAGAATCCGGCAGAATCACGCGTTCAACAGATGAATGGCTGATATCGCGCTCATGCCATAGGGCGATATTTTCAAGAGAGGCCATGGCATTGGTGCGCACCAGCCGCGCCAGGCCGCAAATCCGCTCGCACATCACAGGATTGCGCTTGTGGGGCATGGCTGAAGAGCCTTTCTGGCCTTTGGCAAACGGTTCTTCGAGCTCTTGAATTTCTGTTTTCTGAAGATGCCGGATTTCGGTCGCAAATTTTTCAAGAGAAGCGGCGACAATCGCCATTCGGCAAAGACAAACCGCGTGGCGGTCCCGAGGAATCACCTGTGTGGACCCCCTGGAAACCCCCAGGCCCAATTTCTGACAGACGTATTCTTCAACGCGAGGATCAATGTTGGTGTATGTGCCGATGGTCCCTGAAAGTTTTCCCACGCCGATCTCAGGCTTGGTCAGCTTCAGGCGCTCGTAATTTCTTTTCATCTCGTCATGCCAAAGGGCGATTTTCCATCCAAAGGTCGTCGGCTCGGCGTGAACGCCATGGGAGCGGCCGATGCAAGCTGTGCTTTTGTATTTTTTGGCCATGCGGGCAAGGACATTCATCAAAGCATGAACGTCTGCCAAAAGAATATCCAGCGATTCGACCAACTGCAAAGCCAGGGTCGTATCCAAGACATCGTTGGACGTTAGCCCCATATGGATGTATTTGGCCTCTTTGCCGACGCTCTCGGAAAGATTGTTCACAAAGGCCACAACATCATGCCTGGTTTTGGCTTCGATTTCCTTAATCTCGGCAATATCGATCTTGGCTTTGGATTTGATCACAGCGAGGGATTTCTTGGGGATCTTCCCCAACTTGCACCACGCTTCGCACACCAGGAGCTCTAAGCCAAGCATTTTTTCAAATTTGCTTTGCTCGCTCCAGGCTTTAGACATTTTTGGCAGGCAATAACGTTCGATCATAATTCACCTCCTTAAAATAGGATATTAAATATACCAGAAAAGCCCCCCTTAGTCAATGAAAAGGGCGATTGACCACAGTCAACCGCCCTTTGAAAAATCACAACCTCTTTAAAACAAAGAGGTTAATTCTTTTTCAAAATATTACACCCTGATGCTGGACATTACCAAAGGAAACGAAATGGCAAAAAGTATCCACCCAAAAATTCTCGGATGCTTCAACAAGACTTCGCTCAAATTCTTACGCTCATTGAGTACCTTTTCCAATCGTTCCGTAGAAAAGGTCTTATCGAGCTTTCTTTCGATGGCTGAAACAACGTGCGGCATCAAAATAATCCCCAGTCCAATGCCTAGACCGGTGCAACCAACGATAAGATTAAAAATTTTAAGAACATAAACTTCTTCCATGTTCCCTCCTTAGTTTAAGAACTCCGGTTATTGCCGTGATCTGGCCTTTGCCAAAAGACGTAAAATCTCCAGATAAAGCCAGATGAGCGTGACCATCAGCCCAAAGGCGCCGTACCACTCCATGTATTTGGGCGCCCCGGACTCAGCGCCGCGCTCAATAAAATCAAAATCCAAAACCAGATTCAATGCCGCGATCACCACGACAAACAAGCTGAATCCAATGCCGATCGGACCGCTTTCATGGATATACGGCAACCTGATGCCGAAAATTCCCAGAATCATCGTTGCCACATAGATCAGACAAATCCCTCCCGTGGCCGCAAAAACACCGAGCCTGAAATTCTCCGTCACCTTGATGAGTCCCGATTGATAAGCCACCAGAAGCGAAAACAGCGTCCCGAACGTCAAAAACACCGCCTGGACCACAATGCCCGGAAATTGGGCTTCCATCAAACGGGAAATACCACCCAAGACCACCCCTTCGAAAAGCGCGTACAGCGGCGCAGTCACCGGCGCCCAGTCTTTTTTAAAAATGGTCACGAAGCCAATAACAAGACCTCCGATCAACCCCAGCATCAAGAGACCCGCCGCATCCTGGATTTTTGACCACGCCCAGGTGGCAGTTACGCTTAGCAAAAACAACAAAATCATCGCTTTGTGCACCGTGCCCTGGATGGTCATGGCCTGTCCTGGCATAACCGTCGGCAAGCCGGAAAAAACCTTCGCATTCAAAGCAGGATTGGATGTGCGCATCATGGAGACAAACTCCTTTCTTCTCAAATCATTCTACCGCTCAAAACCTATTTTTTCAAGAACGAATCATCGTCAGCAACATTTTAAAGCGTTTTGGGGCTTTGACCGCATGCGGTACGCCCGCCGGCATAATCACCAGCGTCCCGGAAGACGCGACAACAATTTTGCCGCCAATCTCAAGCAGGGCCTGGCCATCTAAAATTTGAACAACGGCATCAAAGGGTGCCGTGTGCTCGCTCAAGGCCTGACCTTTGTCAAAAGCAAAAAGCGTCAGCGTTCCGGTCTTTTGATCCAGAAGCGTTTTGCTGACAATAGAATTCTTGGAATAGGCAATCGCCAGTTTCAACGCAACCGGCTTAGCTTTTTGGATATTGTTTTCTTTCATCTTGCCTGCCGCAATTTTCTTTTGAATTCCGTCCATGGAAAACTATTGCCGGGACAGGCGGTCTTTGCTCCAGGAGCATCTTTGTGACGGATGACACGGTTTATCGGAATACGATAATAACGCCTCAGGGTGTTGACCAAAAGAACCAGCGAATCCATCTGCTTTGGCGACGGCCGCTCATGCGTGAAATCGCCAACCAGGCAAATCCCGATACCGCATTGGTTCATGCCTCCCACATTGCAATGGGCGCCGTTGGTTTGCTTAATCCACCTCGGCGCTGCCTCGATCTGGCCGTCCACCCTTGCCTTTGACCCGTTATCGATCACAAAGTGATAACCCAAGCCGCGGTCAAAGCCTCTGTTGCGATGGATCTTATCCAGAGAGGTCGCATCGCCGCCATCTGTGACGCTGTGGTGAATAACGATGTATTTCCATTTGTTGGACTTATAAACAGGGATCACGGGCCGCAACGGAGCTGCCTGGAGAACGCGTATTTTCTGGCCGACTTTGAGCTGTTTCGGATCCTGAATATTATTCGCTTTCAAGATCGCTTCCATCGGCACATCGTACATTTTGCTCACGCGGAACACCGTTTCCCCGGGACCGAGGACATGCGTGACGTCCTGGCGCAGGGGCGGGGCGCCTGAAACCGGCCTGTAAATTAAATCTGTCGCGGACGGCGGCGGCATGGATGGTGCCGTTGCGCAGGAAGAAAGGCCGCATAGCGCAATAACACAAAATAAAGCTCTTGCGATTTTTAAGGTGCTCAACGTTGTCATATCGTGTTATTATATTACGGTATGGACACTTTGCAAAGACCTTCGTGGTTAAAAAAGAAAATCATTGTTGACCGAAAGCGCGCTGTGCCTGATCTCCTTCGGTCCCTGACTCTTTCCACCGTCTGCCAGGAAGCCGGCTGCCCGAATATTTCGGAGTGTTTTTTGGAGCGCCACGCGACGTTTCTTATTCTCGGCAGAAATTGCACGCGTCGCTGTTTGTTTTGTCGCGTCGCAAAAAACCCACCGCAATCCCTGGATCCAAACGAACCCTCTAACATAGCCTCGGCTGTCAAAGCCCTCGACCTGCGGCATGTTGTCATCACCAGTGTCTGCCGGGATGATTTGGCCGACGGGGGTGCTTCTGTCTTTGTCCAAACAATGCAGGAAATCAAGAAAAAATCCTGCGAGGCCCGCGTCGAACTCTTGATTCCGGATTTCCAGGGCCGCACGGACTGCCTTGATTCGATCGCCGCATGCCAGCCGCACATTGTCGGCCACAACATCGAAACCGTCCCTCGTCTTTATTTCTTGCGGCCGCAGGCGGATTACAAACGGTCTCTTTTTGTTCTCAACCACCTCAAGCAAGTCAAAAAAGATCAATTAACAAAATCCAGCCTGCTGTTGGGATTGGGCGAAGGACGCCAAGAAGTGCTTGGTGCCTTCGAAGATCTCCGAGGTGCCGGTTGCGATTTTTTGGCCCTTGGCCAATACCTCAAACCCAGCCAGGCCCAAGTCGACGTCCGGGAATACATTACGCCGGAATTATTTGATTGGTACAAAGAAAAGGCCCTCAAGATGGGGTTTCGGCACGTTGAAAGCGGCCCTTATGTAAGGAGTTCCTATCGGGCACAGGAATATCTGGAAGTCTAACCGGGAATCAAATCTTATCCGGAAGACTTAAGCCTTAAGCTCTGAACAATATGGTCAAAGGCCCTCTGGAATTTATTAAACTCCTCATCCGTATTCGTGTATCGCACTGTATAGAAACGAGCATTCTTCTTAAAAATAACAACTTTCTCTTTAAGAGAAAGCTCCCGACGTTCTAAGGGGTGTCGCACATCGAATACCTTGTAAGACAACAGCAGGCCAATCCCTTCTTCTCCCAAAACTTTGCTCTTGGTCTTCGATACAAGCTTTTCATCTTTAAACTCTTGCCTCCTGGAAAGCAAATCATCAGCGACGGCCTCAAGCGTTGGCGGATTAATTTTCAGTTCTGACCCATCCACCACGGTGACGACGATCCCCGCCTTGTAAGCTTTATTTTTCTTGTCCTGTTCGAAAAAAATCACCTGTGCATAGCTCTCATAGGAACCCCGGCTTTCGCTGTACAACCAGCCGGAGATATAGTCCATTGTTAAATCTATTTGCGGGTCCTTGCTAGAATATTTTTCATATTTGATATTATCCGAATAGCCGCAGGAACTTGACATAAATATCACCCCTATTGTTAATGGTATCCAAAAAAATTTCGACCGAAGCGTCATTGTCTTATCTCCTCATGATTAATATTCAGGCAAAGTTTGGTCGGCATAGGCCTGCCGAATCTGGGATTTCATATAAGATTCACCTTGAGCATAATAGTGAGCCCACCCCTCATTATTAGAATCGGTGTACGACCCCTTGGTTTCGTTCCACACAGAAACTTGACTTCTAAAAGCGTTGTATTCTTGATCAATAGAATTTCCGGGAGCATGAACATCGCTCGCTGTAAGTTCTGGATGCTGTTGTAATGTTAGATCAATCCACTTCTGCGGCTCGTAATCATAATCAGCATGAGTAGCCTCGTGGGCAATCAACGCCGCTACCGCTGGCTCTGGCGCGTAGGTCCTCATCAATTCATTGATATAAATCGTATTATAAAATGTCCCCTGCCAAAAAGCTCCGACTTCTGTCACGCCAAGTCCATATTGAGTGACGTCCACATACACAACTGCAATCTCTTCTGCTATTATCAAATCATAATAGGAAAGACCC
>JAZDLY010000118.1:0-2128 GCA_043801485.1 Candidatus Omnitrophota bacterium
TCGATCGGTATGCGGATTATTTTCAAGGCACGCTGAAAACGCAGAATCAGTGCAAGATGGGCACGGCGTGCTTCAATATCAATCTGCGCGGTAATCTTTGGATTTGTGGAGAAGAGTTGCTGTATCCTTTGCATCAGGTTCAGCTCGAGAATGTGTTGCATCATGAGGACTATGCCAAGCAGATTGAAAGGGTCCAGATCTGCGTTTCTCCATGTCTGGCAGGGTTGGTGATTTAATACCAGGAGAGGATCTATGGATGAGAGGACTATCCAACGTGTCAAAAGAGGCCTCAGCGATCCTGTTGTCGGACCCGAGACGCTTGCTTTGATGCTGACGCGCGTCTGCAATTTTAACTGCGTGTATTGCCGGGGGAACAGATGCCCCGAGTCAAGAGAGGTCGCGTCTGCTTTTCGCGATGAGCTGACCACGGAAGAATTGTTTGTTTTATTTGACGACGCGCGGACCTATGGTGTTAGTGAGGTCAATTTGGGCGGCATGAATGGCGAGCCATTCTGTAAGAAAGATATCGTCAAGATCATGCGCAGGATTAAGGAATTGGGCTTTTGCGGTTCGATGACCACGAATGGCAGTTTTCTCAACGCGTCTTTTGCCAATGAAATGAGCGATCTAGGCTGGGACATTTTGCTCTTGAGCCTTGATTCTCCTGATGAGAATGTTCAGTACGCCTTAAGGCCTTCTTTGGAAGGTAAGCCGTATTTCGGCGGGGTGATCGATTTTTTGGAAACTTGCGAAGCTGTTGAAAGTCGGCTGCGCATCCTTATTAATATGGTGATCACAAAATTGAATTACAGGGATTTGCCCAAGATGGCGGCTTTTGCAGGGCGCTACAAAACGATCAAATCCATCAACCTCCTCAGGGTTGTTGACATGGGATTGCCGAATCATGAGGATTTGAGGCTCGGCGATAAAGAATTGGAGGAATTCAGAACCATGCTTTTCCAATTAGAGGATAAGGGAAAGATAACCTATACCGGAGACTGGGGTATCGTTGAGGGATCCTGCGCGTTGAAAGAGGGAAAGGCTGGTCTTTCTTGCACCCCGGACACCAACAACCGGTGCTTTGCGAATTATTATATTCTCTCCGTTGACGCCAACGGAGATGTTTTGCACTGTCCGCAGCAGCACCGAGTCGTCGGTGGGCTCAATGTCAAAAAGGTTCCGCTGCGCCGCCTTTGGACACAGGAGCATCTTGAGTTCCGCAGGGGCCTGGCGATGGGAGCTCCTTGTTTTCAGGAATGCTGTACGATCTTAAAAGAGCAGAACAGGGCGATCGCCCGGCAAGTTGTTTGAGGAGGTTTGATTTTTCGATGCGTTTACGTCTTCAGCATATTCGGGAGAACATGAGGGCACTCGGATTTTGGTTATCGAGAATCTTGAATCATCCTCTTGTATGTCCGGATGTCATTCAGATACCCATGACCGAGCGGTGTAATTTGAGATGCCGGATGTGTTCTATCCCTTCGGATTCTTCTTTGCAAAAACGCGAGTTGTCGAAAGAGGAGATTTTTGATATTTTGGCCCAAGCCAGCGCGATGGGCATCCGGGAGGTGGTGTTGACAGGAGGTGAACCGTTGCTGCGGGGAGATTTATTTGATATTTGCGCGGAATCGCGAAGGATGGGATTGCGTTCCATCGTGACAACCAACGGCACGCTGATGGATGCGGCGACGGCGGAAAAATTGATATCTTGCGGAATCGGACATCTTCATTTTTCTCTGGATGGATTACAGGGGTCTCATGATGCCATGAGGGGCCCGGGGAGTTTTGAGAGGACGATTGAGGCGATCAAGACCGTCAATGCCGAACGTAAGAAGAAGGGGGGAGGGCCTTCCTTAGGTATCGCCTGTGTTATCATGAGTTCCAATATCGAAGACCTTTTTCCTTTGTTGCGCTGCGCGGATGCTATCAATGTGGATGTCGTTACGTTTCTTCCCCTGCTCAAAAATAATGCCTGCACACCCGAAAGACAGGAAAGCGCGTTTTGGCCGCGTCCTGATCAAATGGATATTTTAGATAGCGAAATAGAAAAAATAAAAAATTTTAAAACAAAGCATACCCTGGTTTATGAAGAACCCGGCTTGCGGCTTTTCAGCAAATACTACAGGCA
>JAZDLY010000018.1:0-8143 GCA_043801485.1 Candidatus Omnitrophota bacterium
TTCGTATTTTGGTAGCGCTAACGGGATCCAGCACCTTAGCGTGTGCCGCAGGCACATCCGGCGCAGTCCTTGCGAGCGGAGCGAGCAAGGATTGAACCGTGGTTCGTATTTTGGTAGCGCTAACGGGATCCAGCACCTTAGCGTGTGCCGCAGGCACATCCGGCGCAGTCCTTGCGAGCGGAGCGAGCAAGGATTGAACCGTGGTTCGTATTTTGGTAGCGCTAACGGGATTTGAACCCGTGTCTTCAGCTTGAGAAGCTGACGTCCTAGACCGGACTAGACGATAGCGCCGAAGTTGAAATCTCTATTCTTCTTCTGCGCCGAGGATTTTGGCGACGGAGGTCACTGCGTCGCCTTTTTCAATCTGGATCAGGCGCACGCCCTGGGCGTTGCGGCCGGTTTCGCGGATGTCTTTGACAGGACAGCGCACCATCATTCCCTGTTGGGTGATGGTCATCAATTCGTCGTCTTGCTTGACGCAATTTAATCCGACGGCCTCGCCATTTTTGCTCGTGACTTTCACGTTGATAACCCCCTTGCCGCCGCGGGACTGAACTCGGTATTCTCCGATCGGCGTCCTTTTGGCGAACCCCTGAGAGGTCACCGTCAAAATCGTAGCGCCCGTCTTGGCGAGCTCGGCGGAAATAATCTCCACGCCGATCACCTCGTCTTTTTTCGACAAAGAAACGCCGCGCACACCCTTGGCCTGACGGCCCATTTCGCGGATGTGATTTTCGTTAAACCGGATCGCCTTACCCTCCTTGGTGGCCAACAGGATATCCTGTTTTCCGTCGGTAAGCTTGGCCGACATCACGTTGTCGCCCTTTTCCAGGCCCATGGCCGCGATGCCGCCTTTGCGCGGATTGGCAAACGCGGAAAGTTTGGTCTTTTTGATCGTGCCCTGCTTGGTGCACAAAATCACAAATTTGTCTTCGGAGAACTCCTTGATCGGCAAGACCGCAGCGGCCTTTTCGCCGGAACTCAGCTGCAGCATATTGATAATGGCCTTACCCTTGGATTGCCGGCTGGCCTGTGGAGTCTCGTAAACCTTGATCCAGTGCAGACGGCCATGGTTGGTGAACACCAGAAGATAGTCTTTGGTCGAGGCGATGAATAGGTGTTCCACAAAATCCTCTTCGCGCGTTTCCATGGCCGTGACACCTTTGCCCCCGCGCTTTTGTTTGCGGTAAGAACTGATGGCCAGCCTCTTGATGTAGCCGGCGTGCGATATGGTAATCACCATGTCTTCCTCGGCGATCAGGTCTTCGATTTCGATATCATCCACCTCGCCGATCAATTCCGTGCGCCGCTCGTCGCCGTATTTCTTTTTGAGGGCCGCCAGCTCCTCTTTGATGAGGCCTTCGATGAGCTTCTCGGAGGCCAAAATGGAACGATGACGCTCGATTTCCTTCAAGAGCTCCAGATATTCTTTTTCGACCTTGTCGCGCTCCAGGGCTGTCAACCTCTGCAGCTGCATTTCCAGAATGGCCTGGGCCTGGATTTCGCTCAAATCAAACTTCTTGACCAGGGCCTTTTTAGCCTCAGGAACGGTTTTGGATTCTTTGATGGTCTTGATGATGCGATCCAGATATTTAAGGGCAATCTTGAGGCCTTCCAGGATGTGGGCGCGTCGCAAGGCCCGGTCGAGCAAAAACTGGGTCCGGCGACGGATGATCACTTTGCGGTGATCGATATAGCAGCGCATCACCTGCTTGAGATTCAAAACCCTCGGCCTTCCGTCGACAAGCGCGAGCATGATGATGCCAAAGGTGGTCTCCAGCTGCGTGTGCTTGTAAAGCTGGTTCAAGATAATCTGGGCCTCGGCGTCGCGCTTGAGCTCAATGACCACGCGCATGCCGTCTTTGTCGGATTCGTCGCGGATATCGCTGATCCCTTCAATCTTTTTCTCCTGGACAAGCTCGGCGATGGTTTCGATCAGCGAGCTCTTGTTGACCTGATAAGGGATTTCGGTAATGAGGATGCTGTCTTTGTTACTTTTCTGCCGCTCGATGGACGCCCGGGCCCGCAGCGTGAGCTTTCCCCTGCCGGTCTCATAGGCGCTTTTGATGCCCTCGCGCCCGCAAATGATGCCAGCCGTCGGAAAATCAGGCCCTTTGACCGAGCGCATCAAGTCTTTGATTTCGGCGTCAGGATGATCAATCAAGTGCACAATGCCTTCGACGACCTCCCCGAGATTGTGGGGCGGGATGTTGGTCGCCATGCCGACGGCAATCCCGCTGGAACCATTGACCAGCAGGTTGGGCAGCGTCGACGGCAGCAGGATCGGTTCTTGCAGCGACGCATCGAAGTTCGGCACAAAGTCAACCGTTTCTTTGTCGATATCACCCAGCATCTCGTTGGAAATAGACGCCAGCCGCGCCTCGGTGTAGCGCATGGCTGCCGGCGCGTCTCCATCGACAGAGTTGTGGACAAATATCCCGCTAGCCAAAGCAAAATTATGCCACGGCTCAATTGTAAGGTCATAAACATCCTCTCTTCTGCTGAGAGCTTCTATCCTGATGATTTTGTGGTTGTAATGCTGTTGAGCCTGGGCCGTTAGATCTTCGAGGTCAACAAAGTATTCCAGCGCCTTTTCCATTTTCGGTAAACCGCCTGTCCTTTTCTCTTCGTAGAGCTGTGCGGTAACCGCCCCGCTCTTTCTTAATAATCCAGCAACAAAGCCTAAAATTCTGCTTTTGATGACCTTTTCTTTATACAATGGGTCTTGCCATTTTTGTTTAAGGGCAACAGCTGCCTTCTGCGCTAAGCGGCGCATCGAATCCGGGGTTTCTTCCAAACGTCTTCGGTTTCCTGCGATCACGCCATTGATAAACTTCACCCTGAACTCTTCATCCTTCCATTGTCTTCGTGCCTTTTCTCTGTGGAACTCTCTTGCCACAGGATCTTGCCAAAGCTTCTCAGCCATTTTGGTAAAATGGTCCGTCGAATAGTGGCGACGGTATTCCGGATCCTTCCAAAGCTTTTTTGATTGCTCAACCATCTTCTGTCGATACCCCGGGTTGTTCCAACGTTCTTTGTTCAGTTTTGAAATATAGTTTCTATGTTCGGGGTCTTGCCATATGCGCAAGGATGTGATCTGAGTTATTGCCGCAATAAAATTTCGGTATTCTGGATCTTGCCATCTCTGCTTGAGTTCTTTTGCCTTTAAGCGGCTCATTAAATTTTGGAATTCTTCTTTTTTCCATAGGTCTTTAAGGTTTTTGCTCGACGCTTCGATCACTCTTTTTCGAAATTCTGGTTGTTGCCATGCCTCTCTGATGATTTCGCTCATCTTTTGACGGTAAACAGGGTCCTGCCAGCTTCTTTTGTTTTGCTCTGCCAGCCGCTTGCCAATCCGACGCAGATTTTTTGGATCTGCCAAAAATTTCCTCCTGCCTTCCGCAAGCCGCTTGACATACCCCGGGTCATGCTTGTGCCTAAAACTCGCAACATCCTTATGGAGCTGCCAATGCTTGCCCCATTGAATTCTCTGAATGTTGTCGGGATTATTGTTGCGTTTATTGAAATCCTTATGATGCCTTATCTTGCCCTCGTTTTTCTCATAAATCTTGTTCTCTAAATTCCACTGATCCGCTAGGCGGTGGATAAACTCCCATGCATTCTTTAATGGCTGATAGATAATTTCATACCCCTTGAGATTGAGGTCGTCCTTGCCACTATAAAAATCGGTGTACAATGGCATTAAAGAATCCTGGGGCTTGAGATTTTTTGCCTTTTTATAGTTTCCATCTCTTAACATAAAGAGGTGATCTAAGGTGCATTTGATCTCTTGCCCGTTATCCAAAATCAGTTTAATGATTTTTGCTTTTTTGTGGGTTAATCTTGGTTTTTTAATCTCGGCGATTTCTATTCTTTGGCTTTCGGGATTAAAAGTAAACGTATAATTTTTCTTGCCCTGCTTGTTTTCTTTGATGAGTTGCTCGAAGGATAAATCCCGCCCATCGGCGAGCCTGATCTTTGTGTCTTTGGTAAAACATCCGAAGTTACCCTGCCCCTCTGCCAGCGGATACCGCAGAGAAAAACTCTGGACCATGCGCACCAGGGTTTCGTAAACAGCCACGTCGCCGTGCGGGTGGTATTTTCCGAGGCAATTGTGCGCCAGCATGCCGTTGGCAACAAATTCGTGTTCGCCTTCTACTTGAATATCGTAGGTCTTTTGAGCCGCAACGGGCGCAACACAGGCGACCCTGGCAAAACTCAAGCCCTGCTGGATCATGTTGTTGACAACATCAAATAAGGGCGAATCTATCTTTCTTAGCTTCTCTAAGATACCCCAATCGACAATTTGGGACAGTTTGAGGGGTTTTTCTTGAAGATCTTGGGCATATCTTATCTTACAGCCCGTCGTGTATTTAATGCCCCCCCTGAACTTCTGACCGTTTTTTTGCTGATACCAGCCGCCGCCCAGGTGGGCATGGCTGAGTTCATCAAAAATAGCCTTCGCCGCATATGGGATAAGATCCAGGCTCGACCAAGGTTCCCGCTGTTCTTTAGTCAACATCTCGACAATTCTGGCGCTTTTCTTTGGGTTGGCCAAAGACAGACAAGAAGCCAAGAGATGCGCGTTGCGCCCTCTGAATTCCAGAGAATAAAATTGATAGCGGGCTGTGACGCGCCGTCCATTAATCCAATGCCCCGGTTTTGGCTCTTCGCTATAGCGCACGCCAAAAACACCCAGCTGCAGCAAAAGAAGCTGCAGCTGGTTGATCAGCTCTCCCGAAACGGAGCCGTAATGGATAACATTTCTGTTGTTGTGAATGCTCCCGTCGCCGTCGATCAATCCTGAAACAAACGCCCAGACGACTGAGGCCGGAGAACGAAAAATTTGAAGCGGAATCTTCTTTGTAAAAGCCCGCGCGCCTTTTAAAGAAAACGCCTCGATCAACAGGCGGTTGATTTCTCTCTCGTGGATCCTAACCTGATAACCGCATTTTTTCAACACCCCCTTGTCCGTTTTTAAAACGTAGGGTTTGACTTCAAGGGACGCCGAGTAATCAAATTCCTCTTTTAAAATCCGGACGATTCTTTCCATAACTTCTTTGCCAGAGGAATAAAAATAGAGTCGTTGGCTTCTGTTCTCAACCCAGCCGTCGGACAACAACTGTCCCAATGCATAGGCTATTTTTTCATTGAGCAGGATCCTGCGGCCGCTTGGTGTCTGGCCGAGAGGGACAACATCACACTTTGTCTCCATGTGTGCTTTCAGGACGACGTAATCCTGGGGCGTCAAATCTTTTGCCGCCTTCCATTCGAATTCCAGCTTTTTATTGATAACCTTGATGGGTTGGCTGGGCGTAGCGGTGTTTTCGAGACCATTTTCAAGTTTAATATTCAGCAGGGGCTGGACAGGCATTTCATAAAGAGCCGCTATCCGCCTAATCCCGCTTTGGGTATAAACCTCGTCGCCATAGCCTATGTCCTGGATGGGAATCAAGCCGCTTGGCGTAGACACAAGCGTATCTTTTATAAAACATTCGCCCACGATTCTGGCGGATTTTTTATACGGCTTGGCGTGGTCTAGATTCAGCTCATGCATCGCATACAGGATGCGGCGATGCACGGGCTTGAGCCCGTCGCGGGCGTCGGGCAGGGCGCGGCCCACGATCACGCTCATCGCGTAAGACAGATAAGACCCCTTCATCTCCTCTTCGATATTGACCGGGACGATTTTTTCGTTTTGTGCGTACATCAATTTGCCCTCTGGATCATTTTGTCTGCAAATTTCCGCCGTAGGCGGATCCGCCTCTGGTGGAATCCCCGCACCGATTTTTAAATGACCAGGCGGGGGAATGCCTGCCCTGTCTTGTATTATACTGCGGCGCCTGTTGTTGCGCTCAGTTCCCTGTAGCAGACAAACCAAACCGCCAGGATCAACGGTCCGAGCACGGCCGAGACGGCGGGATCAATCAAAATCAAAATATTGTTCTGGCACCCGGTCTTGATCGCCGCGCGGAAAAGCACCAAGCCAATGCCCATGTAACACAGAATGGGCATTAACATGACCCCCAGGTATCTGAGGGCATTGCCCCTGATGCGCCTGCGGCTCTGTCTCAGGGACTCCCAAAGCCCTGTGCCTTCGTAGCCGCCAACTAAAGGGGCCAGTGAAAAAAAGAACGTGTACCAACAGGCTGCGATCAAGCATGTGACAAAAAATGTGCTTGCGGCCAGAAGAACCCCCAGCTTAAGCCATAGCGGCTGCCCGACGATCTGGGGCGAATAAAAATAGCGACCTGCCAGGTAAACATACTGCCCGAGGTTCGAAAGACCAAAGAAAAAAACAGCGATCAAGGCATACGATTTCAAAAATCCGGCGAGTCGCTTGAGCGCCTCCCGGCATGCCACGGCAAAAGAAAAACGGCCGGGTATCGACGCGTCGTAAAAAACAAGAATCATCAGGGACAACAGCGATGTCACGGCAACAACGCAGAAAAACACCAAAAAATAAAACGCCGCGGCCAGCTTTGCCATGGCAGGCCCGAGAGAAAGAGCCCACGAAGAAGGCACGGGATAAAGATACAACAGAGACGTTATCAACACGCTTGCGCAGGAAATAATCGTCACAGGAATAAAGCGCCTGGCCCATGCCAGGGCACCATCCTTAAAAATAGCGACGGGCTGTATTGCTCTCTTTGATCCTTCGGCCATAGCCACCTCTTCTCGTTGGATCTATCCCGATGCCTAATCGCTCCGCAGATTTATAATGCTTTGCGCTTGGAATCTGCTTGCAGGCACGGGACTTCGTTAAATATACCTACGGTTCACACCAAGGTGCTTGATTCGGCCAAACAACTTACACTTCCGCCAAAATAATTGGCGGATCCGCCGAAGCTTTGTGGCGGACGCTAACGCTCCGTAAGTTGTGGCCTCATTTATATGTCCAAATTGCGCACCAGGTGTGCGTTCTTCTCGATAAAATCGCGACGCGGGTCCACCTGGTCGCCCATCAGGACTGTGAAAATCTCATCAGCCTCGATGGCATCCTCCAGAACCACTTTGAGGATTGTTCGTTTTTCCGGGTCCATCGTTGTCTCCCAGAGCTGGTGGGGGTTCATTTCACCCAACCCTTTGTATCTCTGGATATTCATGCCCTTGCGCGCCTGCTCTTTGATATATCCCAGAACCTGCGGCAACGCAAAAAAATCGTGATCCTCTTCATTGCTGACCTCAAACCTCGGCTTGGTCTTTTTTTCGGAAGAACCCTTCTTTTTCCCAACGGTCTCCAAAGATTCTTCAAAATATGTCTCAATTGGTATGCCTAATTTTTCGATTCTCGATACAATCTTCTCTATCTCCTCCGTATCGTAGATTTCAACATAGCCAAATTCAGCCTTTTCTTCCTTCATGGAATCTGATAGCTTTGCCAGCTCCTTATCAGAGCTCAAAAAATGGGTTTTATGCTCCACTTTTGCCATATAAATAGGCAATTTTTTGGATCCCTTACTCCTATTTTCAAGCAATTTTTGGAAACTCACTCCCTTTTTCTCTAACATGCTAACATATTTTTCGAGCTCAACCAATTGCTCTAGCAATTCTTTGAACTGAGGATCATTCAAGGTCTTTTTCCCAGACGTTATGGTAAACTTAACCCCTTCTCTGCCAAGGTCTAACATTAATTTATTCAGTTGGTCTTCGGACTGGATATACTCTTCTCTTTGCCCTCGCTTAATCTTGTAGAGCGGCGGCTGGGCAATATAAATATGCCCTTCCTCGATCAGTTTTGGCAGCTGGCGCAAAAACAGGGTTAAAAGCAATGTCCGGATATGGGATCCGTCCACATCCGCATCGCACATGATGACAATCTTATGATACCTGAGCCGGTCCATGCTGAACTCCTCGCCCACTCCGGTGCCCAGCGCTGTAATAATTGTGCGGATTTCCTCGTTGGCCAGGATTTTGTCCAACCTTGATTTCTCCACGTTGAGGATCTTTCCCTTGATCGGCAGAATCGCCTGGAACCTTCTGTCGCGACCTTGTTTGGCCGAGCCTCCGGCCGAATCTCCCTCGACTATGAAAATCTCCGACATCGAGGCATCGGTCTCAGAGCAATCCGCCAGCTTGCCTGGCAGACTAAGCCCTTCCAGGGCGCCTTTGCGCCGCGTCAATTCACGCGCTTTGCGCGCCG
>JAZDLY010000042.1:0-11300 GCA_043801485.1 Candidatus Omnitrophota bacterium
CAGCACACAACCACTTCGCTACAACGAAACATTAAAGTGCTTGTTTGGTATTTCTGGAAAGGCAGTGTATTCTAACATTTGCGTTGCGTGAGTGTCAATAAAAAGAATAAAAAAACTTCGACTTCAGAGTCGAACCATTAACCCTTGTTCGGTTTGGAGCCGTGATTTGCTCTCTTGGAGCGCCAATTCAACTTTCCCAATCTCTTCCTGCGTCCTTTTCCCATCGTATTCTCCCTGCCTGCCGGCAGGCAGGCTTAGCGTGGTTTTGTTGCGGGTGTTTGTGAACCCCGTTAGAAAAATATTTTTCTAACGGGATGAAGTGTTTTTATTCTACTACGATTTATTTTTTTGTCAACCAGGAAAGAGAGAATAAATCACGAATTTTTCTGCTAAAGGATATCGAATTCGATTTTGGATTGCTTGACAAGTTTCTTCCAGGAAATATTTGCAATGATCGTGCGGCCGGTCTTGGTTTGTTTCGAACAGGGCGTTTTTTGACCGAGCGGGCACGGACCCTGCACCGTACGGTGCAGGGGAGCGAGGGGAAAAAACCGAGCGATGCCTGCCTCGCAGGGGCAGGCGAGCGTCCCTGGGAGAAACGAACCAAGGCCGGCCTTTAAAGATCATTGTTTCGGTTGGCAAAGGTCTTTGAGTTTGATATGATAACCTCAAGATGAAAAAACAATTTGTGATTTTTGCGATTTTCCTCAAAGGATTCACGGCAGTCGCCGCGCAAACGCTCCTTATCCGCGAGTTGTTGATTGTTTTCTACGGCAACGAGCTGACCTTCGGGCTCATGCTCTGCCTCTGGCTTTTGGGCGGGGCCTTCGGCAGCGCCGTCCTGGGACGTTTTTTTCAAAAAGCGCGCTCGCCGTTGGTCGCCTACGCCTTCATTCAGTTTTTCCTGGGCCTGAGCCTGCCTTTGGCCCTGATTGTCCTGCGCAACGCCAAATCATGGCTTGGAATCCCGTTCGGAGAGATCCTGAATTTAGGCCCCATACTCTTGGTGACGCTCGCCGCTCTTTTTCTGCCGGCGGCAGGCGACGGCGCGCTCTTTAGCGTGGGATTTCGGCTCGTGGAAAAACTCGTCGCCAAAAGCGGATCTCCGATGGCAAAAATTTATTCCTGGGAATGTTTGGGCATTGTTGTCGGCGGGATCCTCTCGGCATTCGTCTTTCTGACTTTCTTCGACGCCTTTCAAATCGCAGCGCTCCTGGTCCTGTTGAATGCGGTATCCATGGGTCTGCTTCTGTTAAATGCCAAACCTCTTTTTTTACGCCGAATACCGTGGTTGCTCTGCCTTGGCGCTGTTGTGTTCCTGGTCAAAGCGCCGGTTGTTCAACAAAAAACTCTCAACAAACAATGGCAGAATAAAAACCTCTTTGCTTACAAAAATTCCATCTACGGAAATATCGCCGTCACGGCCGAAACCGAACAGAAGACCTTGTTTTATGACGGGGTGCCGCTGGTCAGCATTCCGGATCCCGATACGTATTTCACGCAGGATTTTATTCACCTCCCGATGCTCGCCAAGATGCAGGCGCGCCGCGTGTTGTTCGTCGGAAATGCGCTCGGGGGCCTGCTTTCTGAAACCCTCAAATATCCTATCGAGCGTATCGTCTATGCACAGATCGACCCCGTGCTTGTGAAAACCATCCGTTCACTGCAAGATCCCCTAACAGACCGCGAGCTGGACGACCCCCGGGTGCAGGTTGTCTTGACAGACGGGCGGAATTTTGTCAAACATCAAAAAAACGCTTTTGACATTATTTTTGTCAACGTCGGCCTTCCGACGTCTTTGGCCGTCAATCGCTACAACACCCAAGAATTCTTTAAAGAAATCAAAGGTGCCCTCAAAAGCGACGGAGTCGTGGTCTTCAAAACCTGGGGAGCGCTTTCGGCCTTGAGCCCTGAGCTCAAACTCATCAATGCGTCGCTTGGAAAAACCCTCCAGAGCGTTTTTGATTCCCTGGCCATCATCCCCGGCGATGGCTTCAATCTGTTTCTGGCGTCCACAAAACCCCTGGTCTTGGATCCCAATGTCTTGACTATCCGTTTGAAAACACTGGATCTCAAAACAAGCCTTATCAACCCCGCGTACCTGAAACTGCGCTTAGACCCGGACTACCGCGCCTGGTTGGACGTCACCATAAAAGACCAGCTCCCAAAAGTCTCCATCAACACAGACCTCAAGCCAACAGCGGTCTATCACGGCCTGAGTCTCTACTATGCCCAATTTTCAAAAAAAATTCCGCTGTTTTTAAGCGGAGTCGGGCGCGCAAAACCCCTGGTTGTCTTTGCCGTCATCGTCGCCCTTCTTTTCTTTTTGAAAATTTTTGCCACGTCCGCAAAGACAAAAACAGCGTTATTGAGCTTTACGGTTATATCCACAGGCGCTTTTGCCATGTCTATCCAGATCATCGTGATGTTTCTCTTCCAGAGTTTTTTCGGGTCTCTTTTTCAATGGCTGGCCATCCTGACGACAAGTTTTATGGCCGGTTCTGCCCTCGCAGCCCTTTATGCCAATGCGCACGCGGCCTGGATCAAAAAATCACACAATCTCATCCTGGTCGAAGGGCTCCTCCCGCTATGCGCCGTAGCTCTTCTCTTTGCAGCCATTGCGGCCTTCAGGCTGATGCTGGCGCCCGACGCTATTTTGAAATGGTTGTTTTCTGGTGTCTGCCTGTGCACAGGCGGCCTGGTGGGGCTAGAACTACCGATGATCTATGAAGTCTTTAAACAGGAGGAGGTTTCACAAGGATTGGCGGGCAAGGTCTATGGGCTTGATTTGCTGGGGGCTTGCTTCGGCGCGCTGGTGACACCACTGGTCCTCATCCCCGGCTGCGGCATTGTGGCGGCCGTCATTTTGTTGCTGTTCTTAAAAATGGGCAATGCCGGAAATTTGTTTCTTGCCATCAAACATTAACTCTGATCTTCCGATTCCTCTATCCGTCTGCCCGGTAAATCGTAAGGATTGAGCACTCCGCCGGAAACGATAATCTTGAAAGCATCCTCAACGGCCATGTCTAAAAATACGATGTCTTCTTTGGGCACCATGACCAAAAACCCTGTGAAGGGGCTTGGCACAGAGGGAATCAAAACGTTCATCAATTCTTTGCCCACCTTATCTTGAAACAAGGCATCTGCCGTATTGGTCGCAAACCCCAAAGTGTAGACCCCCTTGCGCGGGTATTCCAGGAGCACAACCTTTTGCCATTTGCTTCCCAGGCTAGATGAAAACAGGAACCTGGTGATTTGTTTGGCCGCCGGATAGACTTTTTTGATGACCGGAAACTTAAACCAGAGGCTTTCAACAAACAACAAGAGTTTGCGGCCGATGAAATTGGCAGCGAAAAATCCCGTGACGAACACCAGGATCATAAAAAGCAACAAGCCCAACCCCGGAATTTTGTATCCGAAATACTCGATGGTGAATCGACTGATATAGCGGCCCAGAATATTGTCAAAGAAGCTAAACAACGAAACAACCAGATAGATCGTGATAAGAATAGGCAGCACAATCAACAGGCCTGTGATGAAATATCTTCCTTTTTGTTTCCCCATAACAACCTCACTTTTTTTATTACCGATACATCGGCAACACCAACAAGGCTAGCCAGACAATGGCCGTCGTTGTCAGGCCGACAACGAAGCCAAAGCGCAGCCACTCCACGAATTTGATCTTGATGTGTTTTTCTTTTTCCAGTAGCCCGATGGCCACGATGTTGGCGGTCGAGCCCACCAGTGTAATATTGCCACCCAGACAGCCGCCGAACAAAAGCGCCCACCAAAACGACTCCAGGCCCGTGCCCAGAGAATGAAAACTGTTGATGATAGGAATAAAAGCAACAACGATTACCACGTTATCCATCAGGCTCGAACCAATAGAGCTCACCCAGAGGATGAGGGCCAAGAGAATATTGTGGTTGCCGTGTGCAAGCTTGGTCAGGCCGGAAGCAAAGACGTCTGTGGCGCCGGTGTATTTCAGGGTGCCGGCCTGGACGAACAAAAGCATAAAAAACAACAGCGACCACCATTCGACATCCTTCTCGATAAAATCACGGGCCTTCTGCCATTTCCAGATCATGATGAAAGCTGAAATGACCAGCGGGATCGTCAGGAGCACGGCGTTGTTTTCCAGGTTGAAAAAAACCTCCAGACGATGGCTGAACGTGATCAGGGCCACCGTGATCCCTAAAATCCAAAGGCTGAATTTCAGTTCCCGGCCGATGGGCACCGAAATCAAACGGATCAGGATGTCGTTGGCCCCGAGCTCTTTCATTTTTTTATCCAAGACAGCCAGGTCTTTGCGGTACCAAAGGCCCGAAAGAAAGATTGTCACCACCAAACACAACACCGACAAAGGCAGGGCTTTGAGAATAAAATCTTCGGATGTCAACCCGGACTTGGTGGCAATCAAAATGCCGATGGGGTTCCCCAGGACCGTGGCCGCTGAGCCGATGTTGGTCATGAAAACCGAAATAATAATGTAGGGCAAAGGGTTGACTTCAAAATAATCGCAGATCTCAAGGATCGCCGCCACCATAAAGATGATCGAGACCACCTCGCCGGTTGTGGCAGACAACACCGCCGACAAGAAAGAAATAGCAATCAGAAACCGCCTGGCTGTCAAATTGCGTATGCGAAGGATCAGCTCCACCACCCAGGCAAAAAAACCGGCCTCTTTCATGAGGGCGACAATCACCATCATGCCGACCAAGAAAAGGATGACATCCAGAGAGGAAAATTGGATCAAATGCTCAATGTCGATCGTTCGCGTCAAAATGAGGATTGATGTTCCCAGGAAGGCAAAACTGAGGCGGAATTCCCAAAAAAACAACGTGCCGCACACCGAAGCCACAAAAATCGCCAATGCCAAGGCCTGATGCGTATTAAGCCCAGCCCTTAAACTCACAAAGTTGGTCAATAACGACAGGAAAATCAAAAGGGCAAAACGAACCGAGGGCCTTCCCATTTCTTCTCCCTGCCTGCCGGCAGGCAGGCTTAAGGAAATCTATATAAAGGTAAGAATGCCAGCATAGCCCAAACCACGGCTGTTGTCAACAAACCAATGCAGAGGCCAATGCCGATCCAGTCTGAGAAGCGAACTTTGAGGTGTTTTTCTTTTTCCAAAATGCCGATAGCCACAATATTGGCCGTGGAACCAATAAGCGTGATATTGCCTCCCAGGCAGCCGCCCAAAAGAAGTGCCCACCACAGAGCCTGGGCATTAAAACCGAGGGCATGGAAACTGTGGATCATGGGCGCATACGTCACAACAATGATCACATTGTCCAACATGCTCGAGCCTAGGCTGCTGGTCCACAACACCGCCGCCAGGAGAACAGGGTAGCTCTGGCGCGCCAATTGGAGGAAGTGCTGCGCAAAGACGTCTGTGGCACCGGTGTATTTCAGGGTGCCGGCCTGAGCGAACAAAAGCATGAAAAACAGCAACGTCCACCATTCCACCCCCTTCTCCACATACTCACGGGCCTTTTGCCATTTCCAAATCATGATAAAACCGGCGGTGATCATCGGCATGATCAAAAGCATGGTGTTGGGCAAAAGCCCCATCGCCACTTCCAGGCGACGGTGCAGACTGATGAAAACCAGCATCATGCCGAAAATAAAAAGGCTGATGCGCAACTGCCGATTGATAGGAACGCTGATCAGCCGCATCAGGATGTCGTTGGCCCCGAATTCCTTGATATGCTTGTCCATCTCTGCGATGTCTTTCTTAAACCACTGCAGGATCACCACGGCCGCAACTGCCAGCGCAACAAAAGCCAGCGGCATGGCCTTGATGATAAAATCTTCAAAGCTCAAGCCCGCCTTGGCAGCAATGATGATGCCGATGGGATTGCCCAGGACGGTCGCTGCCGAACCGATGTTGGTGGACAACACGGAAATGATCACAAAGGGCATGGGATTGACCTCGTAATAATCACAGATCTCCAGGATCGCGGCCACCATAAAGATGATCGAGGTTACTTCATCCACCGCGCAGGCCAGGAGTGCCGAAATAACAATGATCAAAAGCGTGAATTTACGGCCTGTCAGACGCTTGACGCGCAGGATTAGAATGACCAACCACGCAAAAAATCCAGAATCTTTCAGGAGGCTGACGATAATCATCATGCCGACCAAAAAAAGCACAACTTCCAACATCGTCAACCTTAAGAAATTATCAAGGTCGATGGCCTTGGACATCAAAAGTAATGCGGTCCCCAGGAAAGCAAAGCTCAGGCGGAATTCCCAGAAAAAAAGGCTCCCCATGACGGAAAGCATAAAAATTCCGACCGAAAGAGCCTGAAGACTGTTCAAGCCTCCCTGAAAACTAAAAAAGCCGGCGAAAACAGAAAACGCCAGCAGGAACCCAAATTTAATAGAAGCCTTCCTCATCTTTGAAGGATTTGCTTGAGCACATCTGCTCTTGCCACGATCCCGACAATACGTTCCTGGGCATCGACCACCGGAATACGGCGGACATTCTGGGTCAACATCAGGCGGGCAGCCTCGCTGACAGGCACATCTTCCAAAACCTTGATTACATCTTTGCGCATCAGGTCTGCGACTTTTAAAGACACGAGTTTCTCTGCTTTGGATTTAATGGTCTTGGATACATTCTCATAGACAAAGCGGCCGACCTGAGACACATAGCTTGGCAGAATCGCCCGAAGGACATCTTTTTCTGTAAACATGCCAACCACGCGCCGATCGGCATCAACAACCGGCAGGCCGCTGATTTTATGAGAAAACAGGCTTTCAAGTGCCTCCGGGATAGGTGTCTCGGCCAAAAGGGTGATGACGTTCCTGGTCATGATTTCATGGATTTTCATCTTCGACTCCTTTGATACACCACAGCCCCAATCAAAACTTTCGCCATATCCGCGCCGACGAAAGGCAAGACGCCCAAAAGAATGATTTTGTCCATCGGCCACCGGAAACCAACGCTCAACCAAAATGCGCCAGCTGCATAAATCACCAGCATCCCTATGGCCATGACGATCCCTATAAGTAATACATTTTTTTTCTTACAGGAACGAACCATGGCCCCAACCGTCCACGCCGCCAAGAGAAAACCCCACAAATAGCCGCCTGTCGGTCCGGCAAGATAGGCCAGTCCTGCGCCGCTATTGGCAAACAGGGGCGTGCCGACCGCACCCAGCAGAAGATACCCCGCTACACTCGCCACACCCAAAGAAGGCCCAAGGACCGCTCCGGCCAAAACCACAACAAGGTTCTGCAAAGTGACGGGAACCGGCGTAAACGGCAAAGGGATTTTTACATAAGCGGAAAAACACAACAATATCGTAAAACCCCCTGCTCCCAGAATTTTCCCCACAAGGCTCGAAGAGACACTTCGAGATGACACCAATGCGTTGTTCATAGTTCTTCTCCCTTGCTAATGTGGCTATCCCGATGCCTGAACGCTCCCGCCTTCGCGGGATTTCACCATAAATGACCTTATGGTGTTCAATTCGCAGGCACGGGATGTCCCGCTTGCGCGGGATTCCCGCGTGCCGCGGGATTTCGCAAAAAGAACACTAAGGTTCTCAATTCGCTGTGAACCTAAGGTGCTCAAAGTTCGGACAAATAAGTTATGTCCTTGCTCATTCCCTTGAAACAGCGATCGCGATCAGGCCTACCAGAATCAAAAAAGGCCCCAGGCATCCAATGATGAGCACTTTTAAAAATTCAAAATAACGAACCGTCCAGACAACGCCTGCCAGAACAATAATGAGCCCCAGGAGGAACTTCATTATGCTGGCGGGCTTCCCTGTGCAAAAACAACACGCTTTCTTCTCTTCAACCATGGCTTCCTCCTCCTTTTTCTTCCTCTTTTGGCCTGGCCTTCCAGCGCTTATGGATCCATCCCCATTCGTGTGGATAGGCCCGAACATAGCGTTCGATCAGGGCCGTGAACTGGGCCACGGCGCCGATGAGCCTTTCTTCCCCTGTTCCTTCTGCGCCAACTTCCATCGGAGGCTCGATAACAATCTTGTGCCTCGGTCCTTTCAGACGAACAATAAACATCGGCACAATGGGCGCGCCTGTGCGCATCGAAAAGACAATCGGCCCTGTCGCTGTTGCGGCCTTCTTGCCGAAAAAATCCACAAAAACCCCGCCGGTGCCAAAATTCTGATCAAGCTGAACAAACAATATTTCGTTATCCCTCAACACCTGCAGGCTTTTTTTGACGCACTGTTGCCGCGGCTGGGTATAAATGGACCCGACGCCCAACGCATTGCGCTTTTTTTCAAAAAATTGGTCCAGATTTTGATCCCTCATGCGCCGCAAGACAGTGTGAATTTTATAGCCGTCCATGGCAAGCAGTGAGAGCAATAAAGGGAAACTGCCGAAATGACCGCTGAGCGCCACGACTCCCTTTTTCTGCGCCAGCGCCTGGTCGAGATACTGCAGGCCTTCAATCTGGATATATTGCCGGATGCGCTCCGGGTGACGCATGAACATGAAAAATTCTACGCCTGTGCTTACCATACTGAAAAAACACCGACGCGCGATGCGCTCAATTTCCTGAGGTGATTTTTCCTGGCCAAAAGCCATAGCCAAGCTTTCCCGGGCAATCCGACGCTGCCGGCCAGCCAAACGGTAACCTATGGCTGCCAGCGCGCTGGTGAAATGATACAAAAGCGACAAGGGAATAAAACACGCGACCCCCTCGCAGAAGCCGATGCCAATGCGTCCTAATTTAAAGGACAAGCGGCGGGAAAATTCTTTTTGTCTGTCCTTGTTCATGACTCTATAGCTTATAACCGAATTTTCTCAATAAGTCTTTACGCCAGCGCACGTCTTCTTCTTGCTCCAGACCTGCGGGCTTGGCGCCGTCAATCACTCCCAAAATACCACGGCCTGTTGCGGTCTCGGCCACCAGGACCTCCAGAGGATTGGCGGTGGCGCAAAAAATCGAACAGACCTCCGGGACATTTTTGACGGCATTTAAGATGTTGATGGGAAATGCCCCTTCCAAAAGGATGAAGAAAGAATGACCACAGCCAACAGCCATGGCGTTTTCCGCAGCCAATTTTTTAAGGTTTTCATCGGTCCCTTCGCAACGCACGCGGCAAGCCCCCGAGGCTTCGCAAAAAGCCAGGCCAAACTTGATGTTCGGCACCGAAGCGACAATAGCCTCATAGAGATCTTCGACGGTTTTGATGAAATGAGCCTGACCGATCACAATGTTGACGTTTTCGGGTTTGGTGATCTTGACAACATCCATCTTCGCGCTCACGGGGACTCCGTTTCCGTCGTTTCGGCGGATTCCAACTGCTTAAGCCTGTTCTTTGCTTTATCCATCAGCCGGCCGGCGGCCCGGGAATATGTTTTTTCAGACGCCAATTCGGCATTGATCACATCCTGAAAGGTCGCAATGGCGAGCACATAATCCTTATGGCCGTATTGCTCCACGCCTTTGAGAAACATCTCTTTAATATTTTTTAGTTCTTCGGTGCGTTCTTTTTTTTGCTCCAGCGCTTCTTCTTTATTTTTCAGGACTTCTTTCTTTCTGTCCTTACGCTCCTGTTTTTTCTCGGCCCGCTCTTCCAGCACAGTTTCCCTGGCGATTCTTTTCTCTTCTCGCTTTGCCTCTTTGATCTGCTGCTTCTCTTCCCGGCGCGCAACTGCAGCAAACTTGCGCTCTTCCTTTGCCTGCCGTCGGGCGTCGATCTTTTCTTGCCGGACTTGAAGTTTTAGCTCTCGCTGTTCCTCTTTCGTTACCGCAGAAGTTCTTTTCTCTTCTCTTTTTTCTTCTTTGATCTCAGCGGCCACCTCTTTGACAACAAGGCGCTCCTTGCGGCCTTTGGCACGTTGTGCCAACATGGCTTGACGCTGGAGGACCTTCATTTCCTTTTCTTTTTTGCAATCCAGGCGCTCTTGCTTTTTCTGTTCTTTGAGCTGTTCCTTTTCCTGAATTTTCTTTTCTTTGGCCAGCTTGCGGGAAATGAAAATCTCACAGCGTTCTTTGTAGAAAGACGCAAAATCATCAACGGGTTTCAACGTTAAAATTTTCTCAAACACCTCTTTAGCAGCCTGGAAATCGCGCTTGCCGTAGAGCTCGCGTCCCTGGCGGTAGAGGTTTTGGACCTCTTTATCTTTGCTTTGTTTGGCATCGACCGATTTGACGCGCGCATCTCTGGCCTTGATTTCCTCAAGATAAGCCTTGGCTTCCTCGTGCTTTGAATCCAAAGCAAGCGTACGCTCGAATTCAACTGTGGCGCGGTCATAAAGGCCGCGTTTGAAAAATTTTACGCCGCTTTGATAATGCAATTCAACAGCCACCGGATCATCCAGCGCATAAGCTGTCGTCGTTAAAAACAAAATCGTGCATATAAACAGGATTCTTCTCATAGCGGTCTCCTTCGGTGAGTACATCATTTCACGGAAATATCGATTTACACCATTCGACAACACGGTCGGTGTGCTCGGCCAAATACAGAGCCTCAGACCGCGTCAATGGTCTATCTTCTTCTTCAATAATCTTTTTGAGATTTAAAATGGAACGCACATGGTAAACATTCTCTTCTGTATCAGCCCGCTTCACATTGGCCAATAAAAGTCGGGTGATATTTTCGTGAGCCGGGGAAGCGCTTCTGACACGGTAATAATAGATCAAGAGGGCATCGCAGTAAAAAAGGCTGGCCTTGATGGCATTCAGGCCCGCCCTGTTCCAACGGCTCAGGCGAAGAGCATCCTTCATGTTTACATAATAGGTTTGGGCGCGGTGCAGATAAATAGGGTATTCGGCCAATTCAGCCGCCACCCCCGGCTCTTCGGCAACCAATTGCTCTCTTTTGCTTTTCCATTTTTCCGTCTCGCGGCGTATGCGCTCTGCCCGCTTGGCAATCTTGGCCTGCGTGAGGTAATCCTGACGCACTTCTTCTAAGACCTGCTCTTCTTCTTCCAATTCTCTTTCTTTCTTTTGGATCAGTTCGTTGCGCAAGGCGCGGCGTTCGGCTTTTTTGGCCAGGAAGCGCTCCATGTCTTCCTGGTTGCGCATGTCGCTTTTGATATAGGCAATTTCGTTCTCCAATTGCTGGATGCGATCTGCCGCATTCTCCTGGGGGGACCTCTGCGCGGCAGACGTCACGGTCTGACCAGCAATAGCACTCTCGCACAACTGCGCATAATACGATGCGAATCGATCGCCGGGGTCTTTGGCCAATATCGACCTGAAAACCTCCAGAGCCCGACGGTATTCTTTTTTTTCATAATAGGATCTGCCCAAAAAATAGAGATCCGTATTGCTTTTGCGCGAGGCCTCGACCCCGGCGGGCTGCACA
>JAZDLY010000061.1:0-2846 GCA_043801485.1 Candidatus Omnitrophota bacterium
AAAGAACAAGCAGTTTCTTTTTGCCCTCATCGGCCCCGGCTTTAACAAGGCTTTCCATGCCTTCCAAAGCCCAAGACAGATTAACAGCCGTCGGCCGACTGGATGCCAAATATTGACGCAGCCGGCGGGCTTCGCGCCTCAGCGCAAAGGCAGTCCGCGCCTTTACTTTCTGCATGCCTAAATAGAACCCAAGGGCTGCCGCAATACCGATGAGCGGCGCACCGCGCACTTTAAGTTTCTTAATCGCATCCCAAACCTCCGAAACACTACGGCAGTCCACGTATTTAAGTGCGACGGGTAGCCTTGTCTGATCGATGATCCGGATGGTCTGACCATGCCATGCAATTGGATTCACAAAAACTTTTTGCATGTTCAACCTCTTCTTAGGCGCCCAGAAAGCGCAACACAAAGCTTTTCTTCACACGGATCGCTCCATGGGGACAAATCTCCTGGCAGCATAGACAATAAATACACATCCGGCGGCGGATCAGTGCCCCTTTTTCATTCACGCCAATGGCACCTGCCGGACAAATTTTTTGACACAAGTGGCAACGTTGGCATTTATCTAATAAAACGACGACCTTCATCTGCAAAAATTGCTTGATGACACTGATCGCCCATTTTGGCATTTTATTCAGAAAAGTCGTCTTGGGCAATCGAAAACCTTCCAAGATGCAATACTGGAGATGCTCTCCGACAATGTCTACGGCCTTAAGGTCAGCCGGCTGCCACCCGCGCCGAAAGGCCTCTCGATTCGTCGGGATATCCGCAGGTTCCAACCCCATGATTTTGGCCAGCACCATATCCATGGCCAAGGCATCCTGGCTTGCCGCAATCAACTCCGACGGCCTTAGCGTACCTCCGCTGCCTGGCCCCTCACCCTCCATCGCGACAACACCATCGACAATCGTTAAGTCAGGCCTGCGGATTCCGTAAATATCCACAATGGTTTTGCATAGATCATTCGGTTGCGGGTTGTCGCGGTGAATTTTCATTTTATACATCCCGGTGACCAAGCCGAAAAGATTTTTAAGACCGCCGGTCAAGACTGTAAAGCCGTGGGTTTTGAATTTAGGAAGAGAGATCAAGCGGTCGCATTTTTCCAGCCATTCCGTCAAAGGATAGGCGCCGTACATCTTTGGTTTTGTGAAATAAATAAGCTCAACCCCTTCTTCCCGGCAGACACTTTTGATGCCGGTAACCTCATAGACGCGATCGATATCTTTGCGCTCGCCCAACACGCTGGGAGAATCGCCGCAATAAATATTCTTTGTCAAGGGCTTGAGCAGACGGATCACGGCCCGCACCACTTCCGGATGCGTGGTGATGCCCTTTTCGGGTTCGGCGTCGGTCAAAAGGTTAGGTTTCAATAAGACCCGCTCGTCGCGTTTGACAAACTTTTCTATTCCGCCCAGAAGATCCACGGCATGCCGAACAGCTGCCGTCACATCCGCCGCATCATAACTCTTGCACTTCACTAACGAAACCTTAGCCATAAAAGAATCTATGTTTGTCTTTGTCCTTTTCGCAGCGACGTGTCAATTTTAGCCAACGCATGCTTGAGCAGCGAAGGAATCCCGAGGCCCTGCTGATCAGCAGGGCAATCTCGGGATGCTCAAGGATGTCTGAGCCCCGATGCAGGGGCATCGGGGCGAGTTCTTGAGCACCGAGCTGCGAAAGACCGTTGGCGCCCCGCCAAAGGCGGGGAAAATTGACGCAAGCGGAGAAAAAGACAAAGACAAACATCAATCTATCTTAAAGAACTGCTTGGCGTTCTTGGTTGTTTCGGCGCAGACCTTTTCAAAATCAATGCCCTTGATCCAGGCAACCTCATGGGCCAAATCTTTAACAGCTGCCGGCTCATTGCGCCGACCTCTTCTTCCTTCGGGGGAAAGATAAGGCGCATCTGTTTCCAGAAAGATTCTCTCCAGTGGAGCCACCCTTACCAATTCTTTAAGCGCCACAGATTTTTTATAGGTGATATTGCACGTGAACGACACAAAGAAACCGAGGTCCAGACATTTTTTCAAAAAATCTTGGCTTCCTGAAAAACAATGCACCACAACGCCGGGGATTTTTAAATTTTTCGATTCCTGAAGAATCCGCAAGACTTCCTCTTCGGCCTGACGGCAATGTACGATCAAAGGCAAATTTACTTCGCTGGCCAAAGCCACAAACAGCTTAAAAACTTTCTCCTGGTCCTTGAGTTCGGAGAGATTCCGGAAATAATCCAGCCCAACCTCGCCGATCGCCACAACCTTCTTATCTCCCAGAAGGCCTTTGATCTTCGCAAAGGCATCCTCTGAAAAGTCTTTTGCATCATGCGGGTGAAGCCCGACGCTGGCAAAGACCTCCGGATAATTTTGAGCCAGACGAACGGATTCCAGGCTCCCCCGAAAGCTTGAGCCGATATTGATGACGGTTTCCACCCCCGCCTCCCGGGCGCGCTTTAAGACAAAATCTCGGTCGGCTTCAAATTCCGGAAAATCAAGATGGCAATGCGTATCAATCAGCATCGATCCGAGGAAACAGGGGTTCGCCTTTGACGATGGGATCTGAATTTACTTGGGCAGCGATTTTTTCAGATGTTTGAGGCATAAAGGGCGCAATCTCTTCCGCCACGGCACGGATCGCGGCGATCAAGACAGCGATAAATTGAGAAAGTTCTTTTGTCTTATTTTCTTTCTTCAGGTTCCAGGGCTTGGTCTCTTCGATATACTTGTTGCAACAGCCAATAAGATTCCAGATAGCTTCAAGGGCCGCGATAAAATCGAGTCGCTCCAGGGCCGCATCAACAGATGCCGGCAGCGTTTTAATTTTTTGGCAAATCTCTGCGGCGTCCCCTT
>JAZDLY010000066.1:0-12345 GCA_043801485.1 Candidatus Omnitrophota bacterium
CTGCCTTGAAATGATCAATGTGCCCGTGGGTAAGGACAGCGAACCGGACCGTCAACTTCTGCTTGGACAAAAAATCCTTGATGCGTTTACCCTCATCCCCGGGATCGATGATAAACGCATTTGCCTTATCGGAGACAACGACATAACAATTGGTCTGAAGCTCTCCGACGGCAAGAGTATGGATTTTCATGGCTTTAAAAATTCCTTCATTTTGCGAAGGTCAAACTGCCGGTTGACGTTAGACAAAATGCGTTCGGCCTGATAGCGCAGGCTGATGAGCCTGGCCGGCGGCATGTTTTCGCTGGCCACAATATCCTTTTTGAGCTGTTCTGTCTGTTTGACAAAAACCTCCAGGGCCTTAGCCTGCTCTTGCTGCAAATATGTCTCCATTTTCCTGAGATTCACCAAAGCCTGATCCGCGCAGTCTAAGATCTTCTTGTACGGCGCCTGATCGTTCAAGGCCGTAACCAATTCCTGATTCCATGATTTCCAATAAACAAAGTACTGCTTGTAAAGTACGTCATTGGGGTATGGATGCGCGTTGTAATCCCGCGGCACAATGACCATTTCCTCCTGAGTGTCTTTGGTTGTGCGCTTGCGCGTGAATTTCCTTTTGAGGGTTTCACACCCCGTCAAAAGAAAAAAGACACATCCGATCACCAACACCTTTTTGAAAATTCGCTTTCTGTTGTTCATGATTTCTCTCCTAGATTTTTTTTGAATGCTGTCTCGTCCAAAAGAGGGATGCCTAATTTCTTTGCCTCGTCCAATTTCGATCCGGGATCCGCCCCGAAAACCACAAACGAGGTCTTGCGGGTGACGCTGGAAACAATCCTGCCGCCGCGCTGGACAACCATCTTCTGGGCCTCGGCTCTCGGCCAACTCTTGAGCTCTCCTGTAAAAACAAAGGTCTTGCCGGCCAGGGCTGACGAAACTTTTTGTTCCCGGGGCTCTTCCATGTTGACGCCGGCCTTTTTTAGTTTCTCAAGAAGCTTTTCTGTTTCTTTTTGTTTGAAGAAATCATGCACAGACCCGACGATCACATCGCCAATCTCATGGATCAAAGCGAGATCTTCTTCTTTTGAATTTTTGAGACGGTCCATTGTCCGGAAGGTTCTGGCCAAAACCTCCGCCGCCCTTTCGCCGACATGCCGGATGCCAAACGCAAACAACAGGCGCGACAAAGGTCTTTGCTCGCTGGCCCGGATGCCCGCAAGAAGGTTTTCTGCTTTTTTGTCTTTGAAAAGCTCCAGCCGAAGGACATCTTCTTTGCGCAACGCGTAGATATCCGCAAAATCCCTAACCAGGCCCTTGGCCACAAGCTGCCGGGCCGCCGCATCCCCCATACCCTCGATGTCCATCGCAGGCCTTGAGGAAAAATGGATCAGTCTTTTCTCGGTCTGGGCCGGACAGACAGGATTGACACAACGATAGGCCACCTCTTCTTCTTTTTCTTTGACCACTTGCGCGCCGCAAGACGGACAGCGCGTGGGGATATGAAATTTTTTCTCTTTTCCCGTGCGAACGCCGGTCACCACTTTAACGATCTTAGGAATCACATCCCCGGCCCGCTCCAGGATAACGCGGTCGCCGATCTTTACACCCAAACGTCGGATTTCGTCGAAATTATGAAGGGTGGCATTGCTGATGGTCACACCCGCGCACTCCACAGGCTCAAGCTCTGCCACCGGCGTAATCACGCCTGTTCGCCCAATACTGACATCAATATTCTTGACGCGCGTGGTGACTCTCTGCGCCGGAAATTTATAGGCAATGGCCCACCGCGGGCTTTTCAAAGTAAAACCCAAGCGAACCTGCTGGTCTAAAGAGTTCACCTTAACAACCAAGCCATCGATTTCATAATCCAGGCTCTCGCGGTTCTCCTGCCAGTGCTGGCAGGTCCGAATAACCTCTTCGATCGTTGCGCACAACTTGATATGAGGATTCACCGGCAATCCCCAGGACCTGACTTTTTCCAGAAAATCTTTTTGGGACGAAAAGGTCTTTTGTGAAAACTCTCCCAAGGAATGGGCAAAAAACAACAAACGGCGCTTGGCCACAATCTGCGGATCAAGGGTTTTGAGCGTTCCGGCGCTCGCATTTCTGGGATTGGCGAACAGCGGCTCCCCGCTGGCCTGCCTTTCTTTATTGATGGCCAAAAAATCTTTGCGGGACATAAAAGCTTCTCCCCGGATTTCGACTTCACGCGGAAACTCCTGGCCGAACAACCACAACGGAATCACCCGGATCGTCTTGATGTTAGAGCTCACATCTTCGCCAACCTCACCGTCTCCCCGCAGGGCCCCGCGCCTGAGGTGCCCATCGGCATAAGACAGATTCACGCTAACACCGTCTATTTTTAATTCTACCACGTAGGCAACCTTTTCCCCCGACCCCAAAACTTTGCGCACGCGTTCTTCCCACTCTCTGAGTTCGTCAAAGGTTGTGGTATTTTCCAGCGAAGACATTTTCTTTTTATGGCGGACAGTTTTGAACCCTTCCACCGGCTGGCCACCCACCCGCTGCGTTGGCGAATCAGACGTTACGAACTGCGGATGTCCTTGTTCTAGGCGCTGGAGATTTTTTAAAAGAAGATCGTATTGGCGATCAGAGATCTCCGGGCTATCCAGCACGTAGTATTGGTAATCGTGGTGCCGGAGTTGTTCTCGGAGCTTCTGTATTTCGCGGCGAATGTCCATAGAAATTTGTTGGGTTATTTAATTCTTTTCCCGCTCGCGTGCCTGCCGTTCGGCAGGCCTGACTGCCTCAGGCAGGCAATACGGTGCTCGGAGCACTTCGGCTTTGCTCAAAGGCGGGGATATCCCTCCGGAATTCCCGCGACAGAACCACCATGGTCAGTTCCGGCTTCCCCTGCCTTTTCGCCAAAGCCTCAGATACGTGCTCCTGCGCTCCTTGAGCTCGCTTGAAAAGAATTAAATAACCCGATCATCTCCCAAGCGACAGACGCTCGGCTAAGCTGCGGGGCAGGCCGGCGGCTAGAATTTTTTTCTGTGCGAGCGCAATATCGTAATCCAGGCGCTTGAATTCAAGGGCGCCAGCCTGGTCGTCATAGATACAAAAACAGGCGCGCGGATCGCCATTTCTGGGCTGACCAATGCTGCCCACATTGACGATGTAGCGCCAATCAGCCTCTAGTGAGAGTTTCACCGGCTCCTCGTAAGACATTTTGTCTTTCTCTTCCACAAAAACCCCAGGCCAATGGGAGTGACCGACAAAACAAATCTTTTTCTTAAACAGAGCAAATGTCTTGGCAGCGCGGGTACCGTCGAGCATATAGTCAAATTCTTCGGGGCAATCTAACGTCCCGTGGACAATACAAAATTCATTTTCTTCGGCCGTCAGGGTCATGCCCGAAAGAAAGACCCGATCGGCTGCCGCAATATGCTCTTTGGTCCAAAGGGCAGCCTCCTTGGCGGCCGCATTGAAATATTCGATCTCCAGCCGATCCGCGACAACCCAATCATGATTGCCGGCAACACACAAGCTATTGAGCCCCCGTAAAAGCGAAATGCATTCCCGGGGATTGGCGCCGTAACCGACGATATCCCCGACGAAAACAAAACGATCAATTTCTGAATGTTGAATGGTTTCCAGAGCAGCCTCAAAGGCCTGGAGGTTGGAATGAACATCGGAAAAAACAACATAACGCATACATCGATAAGGTGTTTATCCCGATGCCTAATCGCTTCGCAGAGTTCTCAAAACCTCTCGATGCAACTCTACTCGCAGGCACGGGACTTCGCTAGATCAAAAATCAAGGTGTTTGATTCCAAAATCCTTGAACTCACCGGTGGCGTTTTCCCAGCTGACTTGTTTGTCTTGAATGTAGCCGGCGAACTGTTCCTCGATCTGCCTGAGGAAATCTTTCAAAATGGACTCGTTTTGTTCAGCTAAAATTTCCACATCACCTCCCGGCAGGTTCCTCACCCAACCCAAAACTTCCAGATCTGCGGCAATCGATTCTGCGGTAAATCTGAATCCAACCCCCTGCACCCTGCCGCGGAATATCGCGTGGACTCGTTTGGTCATAGCATTTATCCTCGACATTTACCTCAAAATAACATAGAAGTAAATGTCGAGGATTAATTCGCGCAATAACTTACGTTCACTAACGTTGCGTAAGTTATGCGCTCATTAAAGTCAACGAGGATATAACTTAGCGAACAACGTAGAGCTAAGTTATTCGTTCGAGTTGTCCTCAACGCTTACCTACAAATATCTTCAGGTAGGCGTTGAGGATTTATTTCGCAGACGGCCTTCGGCCTACGTCTTACGTCGCTGACGCTCCGTAAGCCGTCTGCTCAATAAAGTCGGGGAGGTGGGATTTGAACCCACGGCCTTTTGGTCCCGAACCAAACGCGCTAGCCAAACTGCGCTACTCCCCGTAATCTATTTGTCGCAGGCGCTCTGCCAAGTTGAGCTGCGGATCTTCCAGTTTTCCTCTCCGCAGCGAAATCCTTGACGCTTCTTGTCAAGGACTGCGCTACTCCCCGAATCTTTTTGTCGGTAGCAAAATCCTCCAAAAGCTTTGGTGGAGGATGCGCTACTCCCCGGAAAAAACTAAATATACGATAAATATTATCCTTGTTCGCTCTGCTCACAAGGACTTCGCTAAGTGCACCTGCGGTGCACATAGCACTGCTTGTCCTCGTTCGCTTACGCTCACAAGGACTTCGCTAAGTGCACCTGCGGTGCACATTAAGGTGCTTGATTCGGCCAGACAACTTATGTTTCCGCCAAAATAATTGGCGGATCCGCCGAAGCTTTGTGGCGGACGCTCATTCCATAAGTTGCGGCCTCATTAACTTCTCGAACGCCAAGGCATTTTCAACCGCATGACCGCAGGCGTCATTATTAAAAAAAACAAAAATATTTTTTTTCTTAAATTCCCGGGCGAAACGAACCCAGGATTTTAATTGCGCCGAAGTGTAACGCGAACCGTATAACCCTCCCGGCCCGTGAAACCTCAGATACAAAAAATTAGCTGTGACCATTTTTTCACACGGAAACCGATCGGAATGCGCGATGCACAGACAGGCCCGATAACTTTTGAGCAGCGCAACCACATCTTCCTGGAACCATGTGGCATGCCTGAACTCAAAAACCTGAGGGATTTTTTTCTTTTGCAACAACTTCAGAAATCCTTCCAGCCGATGCGAATCTTTTTTAAAACCCGGTGGGAGCTGCCACAACACGGCCCCGCATTTTGCCTTCAGGGCGCCAACACTATCAAAGAACATCTCCAGAGACCCTTTAACATCTTTGAGTCTTTTGATGTGCGTAATGAATCTGGATCCTTTAACAACAAAACAAAAATTGCGCGGGGTGACGCGACGCCAGTGCTCGAAGGTCTTCTTTTGGACCTGGCGATAAAAGGTCACATTGAGTTCTACCGCATTAAAAAATTTCGCGTAATACTTGAGCCATTCGGCTGATTTTAGACCTTGCGGATAAAACACGCCGTTGGCCCAATGCGCGTAATTCCAGCCACTCGTGCCAACCCATAATCTGGCCATGTTTTTTTAGTATAACAAAAAATATTGAAGTTAACAATAATAAACCCATCCTCATAACTGCTGGTATCTTAAGGAGTTTTCGCGCGAGCTTTAACGAGAAAGTCGAATTCGATATTGACGGGGGCTGAAGATGTTTTAAAACCGAGAGTCGTTGCTTTCAAAGTATGCGGAATGACGCCAACAGAAAAACCGCCCCTTTTGACATCGCTGATCGTAAGGCTGATGCCGTCTACGGCAACAGAGCCTTTAGGAATTAAATATTTCAGGAATTTTGAAGGAACGCCAATATGCACCTCTGTGTTTCCGCGGGTCAACCTCTTGGAACGAATCACCCCCACGCAGTCCACATGACCTGTCACGAAGTGACCTCCGAGACGATCACCGACTTTGAGCGCCGGTTCAATGTTGACCCGATCTCCATGCTTTAAGCTTTTGAGCGTTGTGGTCTGGACAGTCTGGGGCATCACATCAAAAGAAAGAATCTTATCCTGGATCCGGACAACGGTCAGACAGACGCCGTTGACAGAAATGCTATCGCCGATTTTGACCTCGTCAAGGCTCAGCGAGGCCGCAAGATCCAAATAAAGCCACGCTCCGTGCCTGCGCAATGCCTTAACCAATCCCAGCTGTTGAACAATTCCCGTAAACATGTCTAGCAATACTCCAGCGAGCCTTCAAAAAAAAGATCTTCCTTGATTTTATGCAGTGAAATATTCTTCACGCGGATGGCCGAACGCAGAGACCCGACACCGCAGCCTCCGACAGCCCCCAAAGCATCCCTTCCCCCGATCATTTTAGGGGCAATAGTAATCATCGCCGCATCGGCCAATTTTTCATCCAGCAAGGAACCGATCAGCTCAGCGCCGCCTTCCACAAGGACAGAACGAATCTCCCTTTTGTGCAATTGAATCAAAAGTTTTTTGAGGTCCACGCGGCCTTGAGCCGATGGCGTGCGAATCACCTCAGCCCCCATTCGCAATAACTTTTTTTCTTTAAGTGGGTCGGTTTTGACCGTTGCGATCACAACAGGTTGCCGTGTCTTCAAAAGACGGCTGGCCAAGGAAATCTTCAAGCCAGAGTCAACAATGATTTTGGTCAGGCGATGATTTCGATAGCGGGGCGAGGGTTCCAAAAGAGGATTGTCTTGACGAACCGTGTTGATGCCCACCATAATGCCGTCAAAAAAACGGCGCATATCGTGGCTGAATTTTCGCGACGCCGGAGAAGTAATCCACTGGGATTCGCCTGTGCGCGTTGCTGTTTTCCCGTCCAGAGACTCGGCAATCTTCACAGTCACACGGGGCATGCCCTTGGTCATGGCTTTGATAAAAGCTTCATTGAGACGATGAATTTCTGCCTGGCAGAGACTGACCCGAACGTCAATTCCGGCGTTGCGCAAACGACGGATCCCTCTACCCCCGTTGAGGGGATTGGGATCAATCATGCCGACATAAACTTTGCTAATCCCGGCGGCAATGATATTCTCCACACAAGGACCTGTGCGGCCCGTATGGGCGCATGGTTCTAGAGTGCAAAAAAGTGTGGCGCCTTTTGTTTTGTTCCCTGCCTGCCTGATGGCAATGATTTCAGCGTGAGGACCACCGGCTTTTTGGTGAAATCCGCGGCCGACGACGCGGTTGTTTTTAACAAGCACTGCCCCGACCAGAGGATTGGGAAAGGTTTGCCCTTTTGCCTTTGCCGCCAACGCCACGGCAAGACGCATAAACTTTTTTACGTCAGTGTGCATTGGGCCTGTTTTAATTTTTCGACGTATTCGTAAGGAAGCTTGACTTTGCCCAGATGCACTTCTGACTTGGCCTCTCCATGACAGTCCGAACCGCCGGTAATCAATAGATCGTATTTTTTCGCGATTTTCATGAATTCATCGGCCTGATAGGATGAGTGCTCGGGGTAATAGGCTTCGATCCCCATAATGCCCGCCTTCACAAAATCGATGATCAAAGAGCGATCCGAAATCGTGTAAGGATGGGCCAGGACAGGGATGCCTTTGGTTTTTTTGATCCAGGCAATGGCCTCTTTAGGACTCATCTTGAACTTGCCGACATAGGCCGGTCCTCTGTCACCGATAAAACGCGCAAAGGCATCGGCGATGGAAAAAACAAGTCCCTTCTCAAACATGGCCCTGGCCAAATGCAAACGACCAACGCTGCCCCCCTTGGTCAGACTAAAGACATCATCCGGCTCTAAGTTCAGACCGCATTTTTTTAATTTTTTGCACATCTCGTGAATGCGCATAACACGCACCTGACGCATTTCTTTGAGCATATTCAAAAACGCAACGTCGCGGTGGTCCAACAAATATCCCAGGATATGAATTTCTTTTCCGTCAAACTCTGCGGTCAGCTCGATGCCTGTGAGCACTTCACAATCACCGGCTGCGCTGCGAGCAAGATCGATGCCTTCAACCGTATCGTGGTCTGTTATGGCAATCGTGGCCAAGCCGCATTTGGCGGCTTGAGCCACAACCTCAGACGGGGAAAAAGTCCCGTCCGAATAATACGTATGGATATGCAGATCAGCAAATTTTGAACACATTGGTGTCTTATTTAGTGAAATCCTGCGTCAGCGGGGTTGAGCACATTGCTGTTTTATCCAGCGGAATCCCGCGTCAGCGGGGTTGAACACATTGGTGTTTACTCCAGCGAATTAAGAACCTTGGTGTCTGTTTTAACGAAATCCCGCGGAACGCGGGAATCCCGCATCAGCGGGATTGAGCACATTGTTGAACAGTTGTTCAAGTTTGGGCGGTCGCATTCTTGGTCTTATTGATTTTATCGAGGATGCCGTTAACGAACTTTCCGGAATCAAGGTCACCGTATTTTTTCGCAAGTTCCACGGCTTCGTTAATGGCAACTTTGGGAGGGATATCGTCGCGGAACAGCAATTCAAAACCGGCCAAACGCAAGATGTTTCGATCAATGATCGCCATGCGGTCCAGCTGCCAGTTGGTGGCGTATTGGGCTATTTTCTCGTCGATATTATTCATCTGCTCGGAGATGCTTTTGACCAAACCCGTGGCAAATTCTTTGACCGCGGCGTCCTGCCCGGCGTGAGGCTCCGAAGCAAAAAACCCTTCCATCAGATCCTCAGGCCGGACCTTCATGATGTCGGCCTGGTAAAGGATATGCAAAACCAATTCCCGCGCTCTTGTGCGTTTCCTCATATATCTAATGTAGTTGTCCCGATGCCTAAACGCTTCGCAGGCACGGGATGAACTCGGGCTTATAACTTATGAACGCTACCGCTCCATAAGTTATGCCCTCGTTCACATTATACTCAATAAATTGACCATTTCTATAGCATTTAACGCGGCATCTTTGCCCTTGTTGCCGCCTTTGGTGCCGGCGCGCTCAATGGCCTGCTCTAAGGTATCGGCTGTGATGATGCCGAAAATCACAGGCAATCCTGTTTGCATCGAAACGTGGGCAATGCCTTTGGCAGCCTCGTTGGCAATAAAATCAAAATGGGGCGTGTCGCCGCGAATAACCGTGCCCAAACAAACCACCGCATCAAACTTTTTGCTTTTGGCCAGCTGCATGGCGACTGTCGGAATTTCAAAGGCGCCCGGCACCCAGGAAATCTCGATCTCCTCATCCTTGGCCCCATGACGCAACAAGGTATCGCAACACCCTTCCACCAATGATTTTGTTACAAAATCATTGAATCGCGACGCCACGACCGCAAAACGCTTTGCCTTAATCACCAAACTCCCTTCACGAACCTTGACCATAACACCCTCCTTCAATGAGCACATCAGTTACGGAACGTAAGTGTTCGTAACTGATCCGTGCGAATCGAACACCTTGGTGTGCACCAATGGTGCCTTTAGTGAAGTCCTTGTGAGCGCAAGCGAACAAGGATTATCCTTGCTACTTACCTATGAATAATTTTAGGTAGGTAGCAAGGACCTCAGCGTTTCTCATTCACCAAGCAAATGACCCAACTTTTCTTTTTTTGTCTTGAGATATTTTTTATTAGCTTCTGTTTTCTCGGACTCAAGGGCCAGGCGCTCGACGATATGAAGCCCATGGCCTTCAAGACCAACGATCTTGCGCGGATTGTTCGTCAGGAGCCTGATCTTCTTGACACCAAGATCCGCCAGAATCTGCGCGCCAATCCCGTAATCCCTCAGGTCTGCCGCAAAACCAAGCGCCTCATTGGCCTCAACCGTATCCATGCCCTCGTCCTGAAGCGCGTAGGCCTTGAGCTTATTGACAAGGCCAATGCCACGGCCCTCCTGTTTCATGTAAAGGATAACGCCTTTTTTAGCCTGGGCCACCTGCCGCATGGCTTCTTTAAGTTGAGAACCACAATCGCACCGCAGCGAACCAAAAACATCCCCGGTCAAACATTCCGAATGCACCCTGACCAAAACAGGCTCATCTTCCCGCAAGCCCTCCAGGCCTATGGTCAAGGCCACGTGATGCGTCTGGTCCAACACCGATTCATACAGAAGCATCGCAAACTCACCCAAGGTCGTCGGCAATTTCGTTTGCGTGATCTTACGGACCAGGATTTCTTTTTTACGCCGGTACTCGATAAGGTTTTCAATCGAACAGATTTTCAGCTGAAATTTTTTAGAAAATTCAAGCAATTCAGGCAAGCGGCTCATGGAACCGTCTTCATTCATGATTTCGCAGATAACGCCTGCCGGACGCAACCCCGCGAGCCTTGCCAAATCCACCGAGGCCTCTGTGTGGCCGGCGCGCACCAAAACGCCGCCTCTGCGGGCGCGCAGCGGAAAAACATGCCCCGGCCTTATAAAATCTTTTGGCGTCGCCTCGGAAGAAATCAATCTGGCAATGGTTCTGGCGCGGTCATGTGCGGAAATTCCTGTTGTCACGCCCTCTTTGGCATCCACGGAAATCATCCACGCCGTCGCGTAGAGATCCTTCTCTCCCGAGACCTCATGCAAAGGTCCTGCCATCGGATAGATGGAAAGCTCCGCAAGCTTCTCTTCTTCCATGGGAACACAAATCAGACCGCGACCGTACTTTGCCATAAAATTAACATGCTCCGGCCTGACAAACGATGCAGCCATCACAAGGTCCCCCTCGTTCTCGCGGTCCTCGTCGTCCACGATAATGACCATCTTGCCTGTTTTGAGGTCTTCTAAGATTTCTTCGATGGAATTAAAGTTCACGTTGCCCCCCTAAAACAAAAACCCGAAGCAGACGCTTCGGGATACAAAAAGGAACGCGATGTTTCTTGATCTTCTCCCGTCTAGGCTTTTCCGCCACAAGTCTGGCGGATCCGCCACGTATTGTGGCGGAAACTATTGGCTCAAGATTTGCACTTGATCTGCCCTCAACCGCATGGTTGCGGGCTCGCAGGCTTCCCTTTTTCAAGGTTCACTGCCAGCCGGGGCTTTCACCCATATCCCGAAGATCGTGTTCCTAATATAACCGCTCATTTACAATTTGTCAAGCCAAACCTTTTGGCGTATAATTAAAACAATATGACCGAACATACCATCGCCGAAATTCTCACCAAGCGCAAGCTCACCCTGGCCATCGCCGAATCCTGCACCGGGGGCCTGGTCTGTGATGCCTTAACGAACAAAAGCGGAAGTTCTAAATATTTCCGGCTCGGCATCGTGGCCTATGCCAACGAATCCAAAACTAGACTGCTCGGTGTCCCGGCTTCCATCCTGAAAAAACACGGTGCCGTCTCCAAAGAGACAGCGCTCATCATGGCCAAACACATCAAACATCTGGGCCAGGCCAATATCGGTCTGGCAATCACCGGCATTGCCGGACCCACGGGAAGCAGCCTTGCCAAGCCGGTTGGCACTGTTTTTATCGCCGTCAGCATCGGCCATCACGATTATTACAAAAAATATGCCTTTGCCGGGAATCGCCTGACCATCAAAAAGCGCGCCAAAGACGCGGGCCTAGAGCTGTTGTACCAATGCCTGGAATAAGATTATTTATTGCCGTCGAACTCCCTCCTGCCGCCAACACACACCTGACTGAAATCCAAAAAACTCTCAAAACAAGCGGCGCGGATGCAAAATGGGTTGAGCCTCAAAACATCCACTTCACCTTGAAATTCCTGGGGCCGACGCCTTCCGAGAAGTTCGAAAGAATAAAATCAACCCTGGCCCAGCTCTTTGGCTCACACAAACAATTCGCCCTTTGCCTCGAATCCATCGGTGGTTTTCCTTCGCTTGACTCTCCCCGAGTGATCTGGGCTGGCTTAAATGATGCCAACGGACAACTCAGAAGCATGGCACTGGTCTTAGACCAGGCCCTGGCCGGTATGGGCTTTGAAAAAGAAACTCGCGAATTTCAGGCGCACGCAACTCTGGCGCGCCTGCGGTCCGGACGCAACAAAATCGCTCTCATCGAAAAAATCAAACAGCTCAATCAAGACCTCAAACCCTTGGAATTTTCCATCGACAACATCACCCTCTTTGAGAGCAAACTCAGCCCCCACGGCCCCACCTATTCCATCCTTCACCAGGTCAAGTTTCTGTAACCTGTAATTCAGCCAACGTCTTTACCCTTTTTTGCAGCGACCTTTCAATTTTAGCCAACGCAGCTTGAACAGCGAGGAGATCCCGAGGCCCTGCTGATCAGCAGGGCAATCTTGGGATGCTCAAGGATGTTTGAGGCCTTTTCGCCTTATACGCGAAAAGGCTGTACAAGTGAAACATCGTTTACATTTTAGACCGGGTACATCGTTTACACTTTTAATTGCGAATGATCTTGTTCTTTCTCAAATCAATGAAACCAATAGCGTAAAAACTGAACTGAAGCTGCCATAGGCCATCGGCAATTTCTTT
>JAZDLY010000073.1:0-7453 GCA_043801485.1 Candidatus Omnitrophota bacterium
ACCCTTGGCTGAATCTCTAAAACCTCATAAATCCTGCTGGAGGCTGCAAAGGCTTTCTGCATGATCGCGTTGACGGCGCTGAGCTTCTTGAATGGCCGGATCATCATCATGACAGACGCTAAAAATAACCCGAAGACTCCAAACGACAAAACCCCTTCGACGACCTGCCGGCCGATGTAGAGCAAAATCACCACACCCCCGATGACGCCAATGAACTCCGTGGCAGGCCCCAGGGCCAGTGTCCTTCGGATGGATTTCATGTTCAATTTGTAAAAATCCTGGTTCTGACCCCTGAATTTGTCGACTTCATGCGTTTCGGCGCCGAACGCGCGCACGATCCTGACCCCTGAAATGGTCTCAAAAAGCAAAGAATTAATATCCGCCATTTTCTCCTGGCTGGATTTGCTGAGCTTGCGCAATTTCTTGCCCACCAAAACAATCGGCACACAAATAAACGGCACCATCAGGATGGCCACAAAGGCCAGCCTCCAATAAATGACTAGGATGACCAGAGAGAAAAATAGAATCTGCAGACTCTGATAGACCAGATCCGTAAACCCGTAGGATACAGCGTTCTCGACCATCATGACGTCATTGGTGATGCGTGAAATCAATTCGCCGCTGCGTTTTCTGGAAAAATACTCAAGATCCAGAGTTTGAAATTTCGCATAAAGTCTGGCGCGGATGTCCCTCATCACCCGTTGACCGACGTCGGACATCAGGCTTGACTGCAGGTAGGTAAAGAGATTTTTTAGGAAAAACAACACCACCAAAACAACGGCCATGGCGTAGAGAAGCTTGATCTGCGGCATGGCGTTGATGTTGGCAATCCAGGTTTCCAGGATCCCGGGCAGCCTGGTGGGCACCACAATTTTATTGTTGGAAAGGACTTTATCGGAAAAAGGCGCAATCATGCCGATGGAAACGCCGTCAAAAATCGTGGAAAAGACCATGGCGATGATGGCTATGACCAAGAGCTTCAGATGCGGCCGCGTAAACGCAAACAGATTCACATAATCCTGCAAAAAATACCTTTTTTTAGACACAAAACTCCTTTTGTGGGAAGTTGTTACGGGGTTTATCCGCCTTCGCACCATATTTTTTAAAATACCGCTTCGGTGGATTTCGCTACATAGCAAACACCTCAACTCAACCTCTTTTTTGTGTTTGCCAATGGGTGCTAATACTATCACACTTATTGACATCCCTCAAGATATTTGTTATGATGCCCCAACTGTATATATTATGAATAAAAAAATCCTCATAGTTGCCGGAGAAGCATCCGGAGACCTTCATGCCGCTTCCCTGGTTCGCCAATTGAAATACGTCCATCCCGGAATTGCCTTCTACGGTCTGGGTGGTAAAAACATGAAGACCGAAGGCGTGGATATTGCCTACGACCTGACCCAGATTGCCGTCATCGGTTTCTTCGAAATCCTGAAGAATTATTCCCACTTCAAAAAGCTCTTCTTGGACTTGCTGGAGAAAACAAAACAAGAAAAGCCGGATGCCGCCATTTTGGTCGATTATCCTGGTTTTAACCTGCGCCTGGCGCAGGAATTAAAAAAAATGGGCATTCCGGTCATTTATTACATCAGCCCGCAGATCTGGGCCTGGGGCCGAAAACGCTTGGCCACCATCAAAAAGTGTGTGAGCCTGATGCTGGTCTTTTTTAAATTCGAAGAGGTCCTGTATCGCGACGGTGCATTCCGGGTCAAATTCGTCGGGCATCCGCTCTTAGATATGGTCAAGCCGTCCGCAACGCGAGAACAGCTCTTGAACAGCATCGGTTTCAAAAAACAAGCAACAACCCTGGCCCTCTTGCCCGGATCCCGCGAACGGGAAATCACGAACCTTCTGCCCCCCATGCTGGCCGCGGCACTTAGAATCCACGCCGCGCTGCCTGCAACCCAATTCCTCATCTGCCGCGCCAGCACCGTGCCGCGAGAACTCATCAAGAAAATCCTTGATCAATTTAAAATTGATTTTCCGTATAAGATCCTCGACAACCAAACCCACGACGGCCTGGCAGCAAGCGATTTTGCGATTGTCGCCTCGGGCACCGCAACCCTGGAAACCGCCATCCTCAACAAGCCGATGGTCATCATCTACAAGGTCTCATTTTTGACCTGGCTTTTGGCCAAATTATTTATCAAAATTCGTTATATCGGCCTGGTGAATGTGGTGGCGGGGAAAAGACTTGTGCCCGAGCTTGTCCAGTTTGCGGCAACACCCGCAAACATCGCCCGGACGACCTTAAAACTTCTGCAGGACAAAAACGCATTAGAGAAAATCCACACCGAACTCTACAGCCTCAAAAACTCCCTTGGCATTCCCGGAGCTGCCCATCGCGCAGCCGAAGAAATCTCTGCATTCTTGCAAACTAAAGCTTAACCGGTCTTGCCCAATTCACTCCACACTTTCTGATAGACTTTCAGGTCCTCTTCGGAAAAACAAATGTAGCGGATGTCCTGAAAATCATTCTCGAATTTTTTTCCGGCGCCCAGCGCTATTTTTGCGGCTTCTTCAACAGGATACCCATAAACGCCGGTAGAAATCGAAGGAAAAGCAATGGACTTCAGGCCATGTTCCTTGGCCAACAAAAAGCTGTTCTCATGGCAATTTTTTAACAGTTGCGGCTCGCCATGTTTACCATCAGACCACACAGGCCCCGGCGTGTGAATAATTTTTTTAACCTTAAGATTTCCCGCTGTTGTAATGACAGCCTGCCCCGTAGGGCAGCCACCAATCCCCTGGCATTCTTTCATGACAGTTGGCCCCGCAGCCCGGTGGATCGCTCCGTCCACCCCGCCGCCTCCTCTTAAAGCCGTGTTTGCCGCATTGACAATAACTTCCACATCTTCTTTCGTGATATCGCCCAGTTTAATCGTAATCATGGCTCTCCCTCTGTTAATGACACAAATGAGACAGACTCATTTGTGTCATTAACTGCTCATTTATGTCAATTCAACCAATTGATAATCTTTGTTGCCCAAACCAAGTCCGGCGGCATAATCCAGCATTCCCCGGTAAACATCGCGCTGTTTGAAAAAACCGAATTCATCCGTCAGAAGGTCTACGACGGCCTGATCAAGGCTCACGATGTCGCGCGATGCCAAAATCCCGATATCGCGACTGACAAGTTTGTCGTCCTTGGTCGAAATGCAATCGCACTCCTGTGTCACATCAAAGGCAAACGTGATGAAAAACTTATTGTTGAATTTGGAAAGAATAAACTGCGCCACTTCGACCATCCGTTGGCAAAAGACATTCACATTTTCCTCCCAATTGACCTGGATCGCGTCAAATTTACAGGCGCAAAGACATTCTCCGCAGCCGACGCATTTTCCCTGGTCAATTCCGGCCTTGCGGCGTTGATCAAAACTGATAGCAGACACGGGGCAAATCCGGATACAGCAACCGCAAGACGTGCACTTATTCTTTAGAACAGACGGTTTTAAGGAAGAATGTTGGACCTGCTTTGTGGCGCGGCAGCTCATACCCATGGCCACATTTTTGATGGCCCCGGCAAAACCGGAGACCACGTGGCCTGTGGCATGAGACAGAACAAACAGGCTATCGAGCATCCCTATAAAGGAAGGAATTTTCACTTTTTTGATGTGCCCTGCCTTGATCTCGTATTCCCTGCCGTCCTGACCCAGGAGTCCGTCGGCAACGATAAACGGCGCGCCGATATTCGCCTCACCGAACCCCTTGGCCTGCGCCAACATCAAATGGTCCACGGCATTCTGGCGCTGACCTTGATAAATAACACTGGTGTCGAAAAGAAACGGCTTGGCGCCTCCGGCCTTGATGAGGGAGACGACGGATTTGACAAAATCAGGATGCAGGTGATGAACGCACGCCGCATCGCCAATAGTCAGCTTAAGTGCAACCATCTCTTCTTTCTTATAAACAAGCTCCGGCGAAACGGCTTTTAAAAGCGCCTGCAAGGCCGCGGTGCGTTCCTGCGGTTCTTTGGAAGTCACTGGAGCAAAATAAACTTCGCTCATTGTTTTTGTTTCTCCGCGAGGATAAACAACACCTCGCCGCGTTTTGAAAAATACAAGAGGAGATTGATCAAAAAGCATAACGGCGCCAGAAGAATAATAAGAAACGCATGCGCCAACACGCGCACGCTGCGTGTTCCGGCCTGCAATTCCCTGAAGAAATAACTTTCCGTGCCCGTCAAGGCGCTGACAATGCTTTGCGCGGACGTAAATGTCGAATATTCCAAAGAAAAAGTGCGAACATCCCTGATTTTAAAGCCGTGCTTGGCCAGCAAGGCGGACAATGACTCGCTCGTAAAAAAATACAGGTGATGGTCAAGGTCAAAACTCAGCCAGTATTTGCCCGTCAGGACCCTGGACCAGGAATTATAATTCGGGACCTCAATGATCAGCTTGCCGCGGTCCCCCAGGAATTCGGCGATTTTATCGATGGTGCGCTCAGGATCCGAGACATGCTCTAAGACGTGCCAGATGGTAACGAGATCAAAACCTCCATCAAGCCCAGAAAGCGTTAAAAGATCCTGGTTGTAGATCTCCAGACCCAGTTTATTTTTTGAGAACTCATAAGCATTTTTTGAAATCTGGGTGCCGACCGTCCTGTTGTATTTGTAATATTTTTTCAAATAATAAAGCGTGAACCCCCTGCCGCTGCCGATGTCGAGAATGCTTCTGGCGCGCGGCGAAACGGTGAATATTTTCAAGGCCCGGAAAAAACGGAATAATCTCACCAGATGTTCCAGGCCCCATCCAAAACGACCGGCCATTTCATTCCTGTAAAAATTTTCGTAGCGGGCCGCGGCATCAAAACTCTCGCGGCACCTACTAGAGGAAATGATGCCGCATTCCCGGCAGCGGGAGAGCGTCACGGTCTTGATGCGATGCAGCTCTTGACAATCCCGATGATCACATATGGGGGCTTTGGTCGCCATGGGGTCGAAAAATCATCACAAACACAAACAACAAACACAACACGCTGATCGCCAGGCCAATTTTAAAGGAAAGCGGAAGAAAGGTCATTTTCAACTGATAAGACCCCGCCTCCAAATACGTTCCGCGAAAGGCCAGGTTCATTTTAAAAAGAGGCAGACGCGAGCCCTCTGAGAACAAGCGCCAGCCGGGATAATAGATCTCGTTAAAAAATACTACCGCGGGAACCGCGGTCTTGAGTTCATAAATAACCGAGTTCGGGGTGTGATGAATGATCCTTGCGGAAAAATCACTCTTTCCTTGAGAAGACAAATCCTTGAGCTTCTCCCGCAACTCCGCGTCGGTGATGTCTTGGACGTTGAGCAAAGCTGTTTTATGCAAATCAGCCCCTTGCTGGATGGCGGACAGAACGCTTTCTTCGTCAGGAAACAACTGTGTTTGGGTAACAGGCAAAACCCTGAAGTCCTCCGTCAAAATCTTTCGCGCGGGAGAACGCATGATGCCGTCATACCATCGCAGGATCAAAGGATCATAGCCGGTGTCGCTGAAATACTTATAAACCATGGCGTAATTGTCCTGCAGCGAAAGCGGATATCGTCCCGCGCGCCTTGCCCAGGCGGCATGGTCATCAAGGCGGGGATTGCGGAAAGACTCGGCCTGTTTGATGCTGGCCCAGACAGCGTTGTCCACGGGATCGGCGATTGTCAGAAAATTAACTTTGGCCCAATGGCTGACATCGATAACACAGAATGCAACGAGCGCCACAGCCAACCATCTTTTGGGCATCCGCGGGACGAACAAAACGAGGAGCAAAAGCGAAAAAAACGAAACCAATAGAAAAGGATAATTCTGAACAGCCAGGGTCCAAATATCCACGCGGTAGTTGAATTTAATATACCCATACATCAAAAGCGCTGTTGCCAGGAAAACAGCATACACCGTCAGGTCTCTCCTGGAACTCTTGCGCTCACAGCAAAGCAGATCTTGAACTCCAAACGCGGCGCAAAGGCAGGACACAAAAAGAAAAACAGCCCTGTAGTCCACAGCCGGATGCCGAAAATGCTTGATGAAAGGGATAACCCCAACAATGAATTTATAACTGGGCAGAATGTCGCCGAAGGACATCAACAGGCTTGTTGACAAAAGCGCCAAAAACGCCCACTTCAGCCTGGCCCTGTTGAACAAAAGATAACGCAAGGCAAAAAACAACCCCAGGATGCCAATGCTGCAGTTTCTCAAGGCGATATCCAAGGTTGCCGAAGGAAAATCCATAAGCGCCAAAAATGGATACCACATATTGGCCAGATGAGGAAACGGCAAAGAATCGATCTTGATCTTTTCCAAAGAAATACCTCCGCTCCTGGATGAGAGAGCGGCAAATTCAGCGCCGGGAACAAGCAGGATAGCAGCCGATAATAATCCCAATGTGAAAAAACCAAAAAGGAAAAAAACTTTTCTAACAACAACCTGCCGCGGTGCCGGCGCATCCACAAAGAAGATCTTCAATAAGCCAAAGAGAAAAAGGAAATAAACAAAGCTGACCAAGATGGTGGGGTGCCCGAAAAAGGCCATGAGAGCCAAGGCGAGGGCACCCAGGCCCAAACTGCGCAAATCCAATCTTTCCAAAACGCGGTTGACCAGCATGAGGCAGACCGGCAAAAATGCCATCATATGGATGATGGTGAAATATTCCGCTCCGGCGACAAAAAAACCGCAGCTCATGAAGCTGACGGCTCCGACCAAAGACGCTGTCTTTGACAACATAAAACTTTTCAGGCAAAAATACATGCAAAGTCCTGCAAACAAAAAAATCAAAAAGGTGTGCACCTGCAACAATTCAAGATTGTACCCTTTTAAAAAACTCACGATAAAACAGATGGGATTATAAAGGGCAGTGCCCGGATTCAAGGCAAAGGGTGCGCCGCTGTATTGATAGGGATTCCAGAGCGGAAAAATAAAACTCTTAAAACAATCCGAAATGTAGACGAGCATGGGATATGTGAAATCCACAACATCCCACTTGACCAGGTGGGTCAAATTGCCGTAAGCATTGCGGGCAATCAGGCGAAAGTAGCACAAAAAAGAAGTCGCCGAAAGAATTGCGATGGACCCTAGCAAATCCGCGGCCCAATGCCCCTTCTTCTCCCCCACCGACACGTCTGCGACGGCTGTTTGCCGCTTGCGCTTATCTTTTTTCATCGGAATTTATACCCCGCGGCCTAAATCGCACCATTTCGGGCGGCGGATGACGGTGGCCGCTTGGGCATTCCGCCCCAAAGGAACCTCGGGCTTTAACCCGGGTGGCTTCATTATAGCAGAATCCATTAAAATAATGAACAAGCCCTCCAGCTTCTCTGGAGGGCTTATCGCTATGGTGAGCCGTGGAGGATTCCGGCGCTTCGCGCCTAGAACCTTCGCTCGGCTTTCAGCCTCGCTCTCCATAGGGGCTCTGCCCCTCTGGCGCTTCGCCTTCGGCTTCGCTGTCACCCCGAAAGCGTGGGGACGGTCTCCCCACA
>JAZDLY010000074.1:0-3755 GCA_043801485.1 Candidatus Omnitrophota bacterium
GCGATCGCGGACTGCAATGAAGTTGAGAGGCTTGAGTCTGAGGCCGACGACCAGAAAAGAACCTTAATTGCGCTCATCATCAAGACCAAGATGGACGCCCCTATGCTTTTGCTTTTGTATCAGCTGGCCGAATACATGGAATGCGTGACGGACAAGATCGAAGACGCGGCGGATTTTGTCAAGGTTCTGGCGATCAAATCAAAATAATCGCCGGGCATGGCCTTGACAAAGTCTTTAAGATCGTGGCTTAAGCGTTTCGGCCCTTGACAGGTTTTTGAATCAATGTTACTCTGACGAGGTTCGTTTTCAGTCATCAACCCCCCGTTTTAACTAACGAAGATTTTTGTGCACCTTATTTTAATCAATATCACACTTTTGGTGGGTGGGTATATTGGCTGGGCCATCGGCGCCAATGACACACAAGCAGGGGATTGCGATCACCTGCTTTTTTTGTTTTCTAAGTTTCCCTTATAGAGGAGTCAAACAATGGTTCAAGAGATTATTTTTGGTCTTATCGGAGGTCTTGGTTTATTCATCTATGGCATCAAAGAGATGAGTGAAGGGCTTCATAAGGCCAACAGCCAGCGCATGCGCCGGGTCTTTCACGCCTTGAGCGCCGGGCCTTTTCGCAGCGTTCTGGTTGGTACCGGAGTAACGGCCTTAATTCAATCATCATCGGCGACAACAGTGATGGTCGTTGGATTTGTCAATGCGGGTCTTATTACCCTGGTCCAGGCGTTGGGGATTATTTTAGGCGCCCATATCGGAACAACCATCACCGCACAGTTGATTGCTTTTAAACTGACGGATTATGCACTGCCGATCATCGGCATAGGTATGCTTATAACACTTCTTGCAAAAAAGAGGACTCATAGGAATTTCGGGGAATTTCTTCTGGGATTTGGTATTCTGTTTTTAGGCCTTAGCATTTTGACATCTGCGGTTAAGCCTCTTGGACAATCGTCGGTTTTTAATCATATTCTGGTTAATTTCAGCAGGAACCCTATTTTAGGTGTTCTTGCGGCGGCTCTTGTAACAGGGATCCTTCAGAGTAGTTCTGTTACCACCGGTATGGTTCTTGGTATTGCCATGGCGAACCTCATTGATTTAAATGCAGCCATACCTTTGATTCTTGGTTGTAATATCGGGACGTGTGTGACCGCCTTGATTGCTTCCATTGGGTTAAGTATTTCGGCAAAGAGAGCTGCTGTAGCGCATATTGTATTTGCAATCTTTGGGGTGGTTATTTTTTTACCGTTTTTACGGCCGTTCCAGAGCTTGGTTGTTCTTACTGCAAGCAGTGTTCCTCGGCAGATCGCCAATGCCCATACGTTATTTAACGTTATCATCACGCTTATTTTCTTACCGTTTATTCCTATTTTTGCCAAGCTCCTGACACGATTTGTTAAAGGTAAGGAGGAGGAAGAGGTTGAAAATCATCCTAAGTACCTGGATAAGCTTCTTTTGAATACGCCTCCTATTGCCATCGAGGCCGCTGTCAAAGAAATCATCAGAACTCTGGGTTTAACCAAAAAGATGGTTGGGCTTGCCATGCATGGTTTTTTGGCCAATGATTCAAAGTCTCTTGATAAAATTGCGCGTCATGAAGACGCAGTTGATTCTTTAAGGGAGTCGATCACCGAATACCTTGTTGAGCTTATGCAACAGGAGTTAGGTTGGGAAGAATCAAAGAAAATTCCGGCATTAATCCACGCCATCAATGATGTGGAAAGGATCGGAGACCATGCCGAAAATTTGAGGGACTTGGCCGAACAGAAGATCGATCGAAGCCTGCATTTTTCTCCTGATGCCATTGAGGAATTAAAAAAAGTATATCACGATGTTGTCAAGATGATCGATTGTTCCGTCAATGCCCTGCAATTGAATGATGCCAATGAGGCCAAAGTGGTCATGGAGCAGGAGTGCCGGATCAACTCGACGCGCGATAGGCTTAAAAACAACCATACGCAACGGCTTGAAAAAGGCGAGTGCAATGTTTTGTCCGGCGTGGTATTTCTTGATATCATCAGCAATTTTGAAAAAATCGGCGACCATCTGAACAATGTGGCGCAGGCTGTTATCGAGAGTTTACAATGGAACGGCGAGTAGGAATAGAGGAATCTCCAAGCCCTCCGCCAAGAAAAAATCCTGCGGAGGGTTTTTTATTGCTTAAATTCAGATGAAGAATAAGAAATTTTTGGAATTTATCCCGCCTTCGCAACTTGTCCTCGCCGCAGGCGAGGAGAATACCCCGGGCTTGTCCGGGGATGAATGCGAAGAGAAAGCTTCGGCGGGATGTCACACTATGGCAAGCCCGATGAACAATGTGGGCGGGATAATCCCGACGAGTATGGTGAAATTGTCGAAGAAAATTTCGCCATATCTTACGAGTCGTGGATCATCCAGGTGCCACGGGCATGCCCGTGGGGTTTCCATTTTTTTGTTGATGGCGATTGCCGCCGCCGTGGTGCTTCTTAGGCCCAAGGCCGCCATCGTTCTCAACAACAAGGCCCTGGAATATGCAGACCAGGGACAGCCGGACCGTGCGCTGGACCTTTTGGCCATCGCCATCTATTTGCAAGACGACGCAAAATTGCATGAACACCGGGCGCGCATTTATGAGGGAAAACAGGATGTTGGCCTAGCGCTCGGGGAATATCAAAAGGCTGTTGAGCTTGATCCTCAACACAGCAAGGCTCGTCTTGGCCTGGCGCGCTTGCATCGTCAGGCCAAGATGTTTAAAGAGTCCCTTGCCGATATCGAAAAAGCTCTGCCTCTGGATCCGGCCGCAGCCCAGGAGGAATTGAGAAAGACAAAGCTCGAGCAGGCCATCTTTCTCTACAACGAAGCCTCTGAGCTTTATTCCCGCAACGACGTCGCCGGCGCGCTGTCGAAACTCAAGGAAGTATTAGAGGCAGAGCCGAGTTTTGCTTTGGCCCATCAAGCTCTCGGCAACATTTATTCCGACCAAAACTTGCCCGAAAGGGCCCTTTTCTATTACGAGCAGGCGGTGGCGCTGGGGGCTAAAGACCCTATGATTTTCAACAATATCGGCATCTGTTATATGCGCATGGAGAATTATCCTATGGCCATCAGTTACCTGCGCAGGGCTTGCGCGCTGGCGCCAAGCGATCCTTTTATTCTTTACGGCCTTGCCAGCACGTTGCGCGACCACAAACGGAGAGCCGAAGCCCTGGAGCAGTATCGGAAAATAACGGTCCTTCAATATGATTTTCCCGGCGTGCACAATGACATCGCGCGTCTTTATGAAGACATGGGGCGCCGCGAGGATGCCCGAGCAGAATTTAAAAAAGAGGCTGATCTGTGCAAAAAAAGACTCTCCGCCAATCCCCAGGATCAGGCCAGCTTGATTTTTCTGGCAGCAGCGCACAACGGGCTGGAAGAATACATCGAGGCCTTGGCGGCTATCCGGAAGGTTCGGGCCTTGAATCCCCGTACCCGCGAGGCGATCTACACGCGCGGATTGATTTTTGAGAAGATGGGGAGATTTTCTGAGGCCTTGAGGGATTTCCAAACGGCCAAAGGGTTTTTCCTGCGGCACAGTTTTATCGAGCAGGATATCGGCCGCGTGAAGAAAAGTCTGGGCAAATAAGTTATGGTCACACTGAGGTGGTTATCCCGATGCCTAAACGCTCCCGCCTTCGCGGGATTTCACCGAAAAGACTTTATGGTGTTCAATTCGCAGATTTCAGAAACTTTACTACGGAAATCTGCTCGCAGGCACGGGATTTAAT
>JAZDLY010000122.1:0-2268 GCA_043801485.1 Candidatus Omnitrophota bacterium
TTCAAGCTTGCGGCCTGCGCAGCAGCGGCAAGCAGCGGAATCTCTGGAGCGGTGGCTGGCCTATGAAGGGGCCTTCCAGGTTGTGCACAGTCATCTCATTAGGGAATACAAAAATTACCTTTTTGGCAAGATCCGCGAGGTAGGGGAGCTTTATTTGGTTGTTTCGCTTAAACCTTTTGATGTTGAGGGGCTTTGCGATTTGAAGGTGAAATTAAATGGCTACAACGGCAATGCGGATTTTGAATACGCCATGATGGAAATAGCGCCATGGAACAGGGTTATGCCCTTTGAGCAAAGGCGTTATTTGGGCGTAGGCCACGAACTGCGTGTTTTTGCCATCAAAAAGCTTCTTGAGATTTCTCCAGACCTCAAAAACGAAACGGTCCGCGATAAGATCCGCACTCTGGGAAACAGAGATGAAGATGCGGATATATTTGAAGATGGCGTGACTCCATGGAGCGTTGCCGAATACTTGGAAATCCAGCAAAAGAAGCGCAATGCCTATATTCAGGAATACGGTCTAGAAAACAATTTAGAAGACGGGGACGATGAAGGGGTTTCTTCGCCCGGCCACCAGAAAGACGAAAATCCAAACGTGTCCTATCACAATGCGCTGGCAGAGGAATTCAGGAGGGTTTTGGCAGGTGAAGTTACTCTTGAGCAATCCAGACTTCAGAATAAAAAGTGGTATACGCCCCGAGCCGGAAAGCTCGTTTTTCCGGTTAAGGCGCTTTATTGCGATTTGGGCAATCTCTGGATCTATGAATTGGACATGGTTCAGAGGGGCGATTTGGCTTCTTTTAAGGCCGCGCGCGCCAAAATTGCAAAGAATCGCCAAACTTATCAGGAAATCATCAGAGAGCTGATTCACGGAACGAGCCCTAAGCGTGGAGAGCCTGTCGTTATTGAGCCAGGAGAATTCAGATTCAATTCCGATGATCTGATCAAGCTCTGGGAAATAGGATTGGATTACGACTGGCCAAACGCTTCTCTGCTATCGAATTTAACAGGAAATTTGCAGAGATTGTTCTTCGTAATGATTCAGCCAGTATGTGCGCTACGTGTTATCTGAAGTTGGCAGAGAAGTGCGAGGAGGCGCTGGAAAAGTCACGAGGCGTCAAGACAACAAGATCACAAGGAGAAGCCAATTCGTCGCCGGCCGCAAGGAGGCCCAAGAAGGTCAGGAAAGAGAAAAAGCTCCCCATCTCGCATAAACCGCAGGCGCCGCAGCCGGCCAAGGTTTTAATAAGCGAAACCAAGCAGCCTAAGACGGAGAAGTCTTACCTCAAAGGCAGCGTGATAACCACGGCTATATCAGCGATGATTGTGCTTGGAATGTGGGTTGGCTCAAAATTCATTACGCCAAAAGGAGACGAAGAGACAGATATTCCTCGTTCGCCGCCCGTGGAAAGGAAGCAGCCTGATTTTGCCACAAAGATCAGAGGTGCCGCTCAAAATCTCTCCCTGAAAGTCGCCCAACTAAAAATCTTCACTCCATCTGAACTCAAAGAACTGAGAAGCATTTATGAAAAAATTGCCAACAGCGAAAGCCTGATAGAGATCAATTACGACACTCGCCTCGTCTACACGATGATGATTGCGCCGCAAGGCCAGGCTATTAAAATCAACAGTTATGTCATGCAGGAGTTTTCTGATTTTGAGATCGAGACGATTCTTTTGCATGAATCCGTTCACCTTTTGTCCGGCAACTTAGAGCGCGTCAAGAGGGCTAATGAAATTTTTGTGCAAATTTATGGCGGTAACCTGCTTGAGGAAAAGACCCGACGTCTTTTGAAAAAGGCCTCTACGCTGGTCATAGAAAATGAATTCCAGGCTCATTTGGCGGAGTTGGCTTACAGGAAGGCAAGCGACATTAGGGACTTAAAAGCGTACTTTCTGGCGGCAGCCCAACGGACAAGGTTCGTCGGGATCAGGGAAAAATATCAAATGTTTGCCAGCCTCGTTGGCGATGACAATAAGGTGGATATCAACAAGCTCATTAAAGAAATATTCCTTTATTATTCGCCAGAGGGGCTTTCTGGCCTCCTGCCCCTGATGTTCCAAGCCGAAACCGGTAGGCCAAAAAGTCATGAAGGGGAATATTGGAACTGGGTCATAGGCTGGTTTAAGCACTATAGCACCATTAAGATTTCTTCTATTGCGGGCCAGACGTCTTCGAGCCCGGCGAGAAAGGGAGGGCCGATTCATTGGACTGATTTTTCGAATCCGAGAGCCTTTGAAAAAGGCCAGCGGATCCTTGTGCCAAGA
>JAZDLY010000128.1:0-5390 GCA_043801485.1 Candidatus Omnitrophota bacterium
ATGCTTAAAACGCGGGGTGATTCTCTTAAAGGCAAAGTATGCGCGGTTTCTGGATCTGGAAACGTGGCCCAGTATACGGTGGAAAAATTGCTTGAATTGGGAGCGAAAGTTGTCACGCTTTCTGATTCCAGTGGCTTTATCTACGACAAGGACGGGATTGACAAGAAAGAGCTGAGCTGCGTCCTGGACCTTAAGAATGTTCGTCGCGGACGCATCAAAGAATGCGCCAAGGAATTCAAGTGCGAATATGTCGAGAATAAAAAACCCTGGGAGGTGAAATGCGACGTTGCATTCCCTTCGGCCACGCAGAACGAGATCAGCCGCGAAGACGCAGAAACATTGGTTAAAAACGGTTGTATTGCTATTGGCGAAGGGGCAAACATGCCCACAACGCCCGAAGGGGTGAGGGTCTTCCAAAAGGCGAAGATTCTTTATGGTCCAGGCAAGGCAGCGAACGCCGGTGGCGTTGCGACCTCAGGACTTGAGATGAGCCAGAACAGCATGCGGTTGTCATGGACGCGAGTAGAGGTTGACAGAAGACTCCATGATATCATGATCGCGATCCATGAGAGTTGTGTCCGCTATGGCAAGGAAGAAGGTAAGTACATCAATTATGTCAATGGCGCCAACGTGGCTGGGTTTGTCAAGGTTGCTGATGCGATGATCGATCAGGGTCTTGTCTAAAGGAGTGAATAAACACTGAGAACTTGTTGTGGTTTTCCAAGAAAACGCCCCTCAAAATCGGGGGGCGTTTTTTGTTGAGTTGTGATATGATAGGCATATGGTTTTGTCCAAGACGAGAATTTTTTATACTTTCGCGGCCAAATCCATCCGCGGCCTGAAGGCCGCGGTTTTTGGCCGCGAAAGTATGTCGCTAAAAGGGGAACCCCGTGCTTTAGCACGGGTGGGGCTCCATTGTGCGTTGTTGTTTGTCCTGGCTGCGACATTTGTTTCTTTTTTTCCAACGCTTGGCGCCGACTTTGTCAATTGGGATGATTACGTCTATGTGGTCGAAAATCCGGCTATCCGGCACGCAAGTCTTCCCAATCTCAAGACCATCTTTTCATCCTTTTATTTCGGCAATTATCAACCGCTGGTTCTCTTGACCTATCTGTGTGACTATGCGGTTTTTAAACTCAATCCTTGGGGATATCACTTAGTCAACCTCTGCCTGCATCTGTTTAACTGCGCGCTAGTTTTTGTGTTGATCGGGGCGGTGAGCGGCAGCATTTTTGTGGCATTCCTGACAGCGCTTCTGTTTGGTTTGCATCCCTTGCATGTGGAATCCGTTGCCTGGGTGAGCGAACGCAAAGATGTTTTGTATGCGTTTTTTTATCTGGCCGCCATGATCTGTTATTGGAAATATCTCATCCGGCGGCCCGGACGGAAATATTATGCGGCTGCTGTTTTTTTATTTCTCTGTTCGTTGCTGTCCAAGTCCATGGCGATCACCCTGCCTGTTGTTTTATGGTTGTTGGACTTGACCAGGTCCCGCCGGGTCAACCGTTGGTTTTTTATCGACAAGATCCCTTTTTTCTTTTTGTCTTCTGTGTTTGGTTTTTTGACCCTGGCCTCCCAGGTTGCCCGGCCCTTGGCGGTGCAGGAAGTTCTGAGCAATCTGAAAATCGCGCTCTCAACGACCAATTATTCTGTTCTTTTTTATCTTAAAAAAATTGTCATGCCCGTGAAGCTCTCGGCTTTGTATCCGTATTATGGGTCCGAAGGGTTTTCGCAATTTTTCATCAGTTCGTTGTTGCTCCTCTTTGCCTTTGTCCTGGCAATAAAATATTTCAAAAGCGTGCGTCGGGTTCTCATCTTCGGCATCGGCTTTTTTCTGGTGACGCTTTTTCCGGTCTTGCAGTGGGTTCCTTTCGGAGAAGCCATTGTGGCCGACCGTTACGTCTACGTTTCCTCTCTGGGGTTGTTTGCGATCGCCGCAGAGCTCTTATTTTTGTTCTGGAGGACTCCCGGGAGGCTGTTGCGCTCCAGACGCCTGGCGGTTGTAATGCTGGCGACGGCGGCAGCAGGGTCTTTGGCTTTTTTAACGTGGCAGCGTTGCGGGGTCTGGAAGGACAGCATCGCGCTTTGGTCGGATGTCTTGGACAAATACCCGGATTCAACAACGGCTTACGCCAACCGCGGAGCTGCCTATTTCAAACAAGGCCAATACGAAAAAGCGCAGTCCGATTTCCAGCATATGGACGGCTCCCATGCGCTCTATTATCGCCGGGACACCGCCCAGGCCCGCCTGCTCTATCTTTTTCATCTTTCCAATAGCCTCAATGCCCAGGGTCGCTATGAAGAGGCAGCCCGCATCCTGGAAGAGGCGGTCAAAGAAAACCCGAAAGAGGGCTACCGGTATTACACGAATCTTGCCATAGCCTATGCATTGAAAGGGCAGACCGAAGAGGCTGAAAAATTGTTGGAAGAGCTTTTGAAAAACAATGTGGTCAACAAGGCCGGTCCGTATTATAATCTCGGACTCATTTCTTATTATTCAGGTGATCTGGGTAAAGCGGAGACCTATTTTCGGCAATCAGCAGAAATTCATCCGGGTCAAGGGGAGGCCTATTACAGCTTGGCCAGAGTTTTTCATGACCGGCAACAATTGCCACAAGCTATTGCGCAGTACAAAAAGGCCCTTGAGCATAATCCGCGCAACGCGCAATTTTACAATGATCTTTCGGTTGCGCTTTTTGCTACGGAGCAATACGGGGCGTCGCTTTCGGCCTGCCGCAAAGCTCTCGGATGCGATGCGTCTCTGACGGATGCCCATGTCAATTGCGGCAATGCCTTTTTGATACTGGGTCGTTACCGGCAGGCCATCGATTCGTTCCGTCGGGCCCTGGCGCTTGATCCGCAGTGCAGTGTGGCGCACAGCAACTTGGCGTTGGCCTATTATTATGTTCAGAATTACAGTCTGGCGGTTGAGCATCTCAAAGAAGCCCTTCGCTGTGGCTATGCGGTGCCAGATGGAATCCGGGCCTATTTGAGGCCCTATTGGGAAGATCGTTCATGACTTTTTTCCAGATAAAGCAAGCGCCTGCGGAGCCGCGGCGCCTCCGTCCTTGCCTAAAAATCGCGTTTGTTATTTTCGGGTTTTTGATTTTTCTTGTTCTTCTGGAGTTCTCGTTGGGATTGGCCGGCCGCGTCGTTCTTTTCAGCCGGGGTGGTCAGCGTGTTGCATCAGTTCTTGGGAAAAACGACCTTTTGATTCTATGTCTGGGCGATTCCCACACCTGGGGGCTTGGAAGCAAAACAGCCCAAAGCTATCCGTCTGTGCTGGGAGACCTGCTGGAGGGTTTTCCTCTGGATAAAGAATTCCAGGTCATCAACCTCGGAATCCCCGGCATGAATTCGGCCATGATCGCCGAGCAGCTGAAGAACAAATTTTATCTCTACATGCCCGACATCGTCATCCTCAACGGCGGTTCCAACAACAGCTGGAACAGGACCCAGGTCCTGCAATATCTTTTCCGTTCGGCCGCAGATCGTGGTTGGGCAAAATTCAAAAGACGGGCCCTGGACGTTCTTTACAGCACGCACGTTTATAAATTGTCGCGTCTTCTCTGGGCCAGATGGTATACGGCAACACATTATTTTCCGCAGATGCCGGAGGTTTATCCGGAGGCCATGACATTGGGAAAGAAGGGGGCGTTGTGGGCCACGGTCTATGTCTACACCGACGGAGCGCGCGTGGAAAAAATCAGGCACGGCGGCGATCCCACGCAGCCTGTTTTTTGGGTGGGGGCCAAAGATTTCAGTCCGCAAACTTTCAAAGATTTTATCAAGACCAGCTATACGGACATGATTTTGTTTTTGCGGCACAATCGCGTGCCCGTGGTTCTGGAGACATACTTGGACAATGTGGGCAGTTGCAAACTGACCAACGAGGCCTTGGTGGAGTTGGCCCAAAAAGAAGGCCTGCCCATTGTCCGCAATGATCTTTTTCTTGCGGGCCGCCAGGAAGAGGCAGAGATCTATCTTTTGCCCGACGGGCATCCCACGGTCAAGGGGTATCGCGTGATGGCCGAAAATACCTACAAGGTAATCCTCAAAATGTTCGATGAGCCCCGCTAGCAAAACTTTCCTGAAGCACGCCTTGACGGCCCGGCCCCTTTTTCTGGGGTTATTGCTGTTTTTGGTGACCATCGCCGTTTTTTCACCGTGTTTTGGCAATGATTTCATCCGCACATGGGATGACCAGTATCATGTCATCCTTAACGAAAACTTGCGTTCGTTTTCCCCGCCTCATTTAAAAAATATTTTTACGGGGTTTTTCATCGGCAATTATCTTCCCTTGACCATGCTGTCGTTTGCGGCAGACTACCATTTTTTTCAATTGAACCCCGCCGGATATCATGCGACCAGTGTTTTTCTGCACGCGCTCAACGTGTTGCTTGTTTTTTGGTTATTTTCGCTTTTGACCGGCCGCCGCGCCGTGGCGTTTCCGACGGCCTTGCTGTTCGGCCTTCATCCGATTCAAGTGGAATCCGTTGCCTGGGTGAGCGAGCGCAAGGACGTGCTGTATGCATTTTTCTTTTTAGCGGCCCTTGTGGCATATGTGGTTTACCTTCGCCGCAGGCAAAAAAGTAAATTTTACATTTTGACAATGGGTTTTTTTCTCTGTTCGCTTTTGTCCAAACCCATGGCTGTCACATTCCCTTTGTTCTTATTCCTTTTTGACCGTGCCTGCGACAGACCAGAGGGGCGTCGCGCCTGGCTGGAGAAGATCCCATTTTTTGTTTTTGCGCTTTCCTTCAGTGTGTTGACATTTTTCGCCCAGCGATCAGCGGGAGCGCTCCGGACAGAAAGCGCCGCCAATATTCTTTATAAATTTCAGGTGGCCCTTTACGCCGTTGTTTTCTATCTGGACAAAATATTCAGGCCCTCTGGCTTTTCGTGTTTATACAACATTCCTGACATCCGGGGAATATTCCTGTTGACGATGCTGGCAGGGCTGTTGTTGGCAGTGCTCATCACGCTCTTTGCCAGGCATTCCCGGAAGGTTCTCTTTGGCATCGGTTTTTTTCTTTTAAGCCTGTTGCCTGTTCTTCAATTTGTTCCCGTCGGAGGCACAGTTGTCGCCGACCGCTATGTCTATATAGCGTCGATCGGGATTTTTTATTTGCTGGCTGAAGGGATTTTGTGGCTTTGGCAGCGAAAAGGCAAACACGCCGGGCCCGGGCGAATTGTTTTGGTTCTTGTTTTGGTTTTTGTGTTGGGGGCATTGGGGAATCTGGCGAAAAATAGATGCAGGGTCTGGAATAACGACTTGAGTCTTTGGAATGACGTGCTTGCCAAGGATCCGACGATGGGCAAGGCTTATAACGAGCTCGGCCTGGGGTTTTATGAACGCAATGATTATGTTAAGGACTACAGGGACGTAG
>JAZDLY010000150.1:0-11179 GCA_043801485.1 Candidatus Omnitrophota bacterium
GGCGGTCAATGAAGTTTTTGTGCGTCTTTATGAAAAGGATCTTGTTTATCGCGGGGACTACATCATCAACTGGTGTCCCCGTTGCCAGACAGCCCTGGCGGATGAAGAGGCACCACATCATGAGCTGGACGGCAAGCTGTATTACATCAAATATCCATTGAAAGAGCCGCAAGCCGCAAGCGGCAAGCCGCAAGCTAAAAAATCTAAAACTATCGACTATCGACTATCGGCCATCGACCATCTTGTTGTGGCAACCACAAGGCCGGAGACCATGCTGGGTGATACCGCCGTGGCTGTCCATCCGACAGACAAAAGGTATAAAAAGCTCATCGGCAAAACTATTATTTTGCCTTTGATGGAGCGCAAAATCAAGATCATTGCCGATAAGGCTGTGGACAAAAAATTCGGCACAGGCGCCGTGAAGGTCACGCCTGCGCATGATCCCAATGATTACACGATGGGCAAAGAGCACAACCTAGAATTTATCAATATCATGCATCCGGACGGTGTTTTGAATGCCAATGCCGGCGATTATGCAGGCATGGACAGATTTGAAGCGCGCCAAGCCATTATCGAAGATTTAAAAGAGAGAAAGCTCTTGCTCAAAATCGAAGAGCACAAACACGCGGTCGGACACTGTTACCGCTGCCACACCATCGTCGAACCCTATCTTTCCAAGCAGTGGTTTGTGCGCATGAAGCCGTTGGCCAAGCCCGCAATCGCGGCTGTAAAAAAAGGCGAGATCAAATTTACACCTAAACGATGGACCAAGGTGTATTTGAACTGGATGGACAATATTCGGGACTGGTGCATTTCGCGTCAGATCTGGTGGGGACACCGGCTTCCGGTGTATTACTGCCAAAAGTGCTCAGAGGTCAATGTCGCAAGAGTCAGACCCGAAAAGTGTCGCGCCTGCGGTTCATTAGATTTAAAACAAGATGAAGATGTTCTGGACACTTGGTTTTCCTCATGGTTGTGGCCGTTTGCGACGTTGGGCTGGCCGTTTGCGGAAGATCAGTCCATAGTCCATAGTCCACAGACTACAGAAAAATCTAAATCCGTGGACCGTGGTCTGTCGACCGTGGACCAAATGAGAAATGAATTAGATTATTTCTATCCAACCTCAGTGCTGGTAACAGCGCCGGAGATCATCTTTTTCTGGGTGGCGCGCATGATCATGGCTGGCTGCGAATTCACCAACGAGATTCCTTTTCGGGATGTCTATATCCACGGAACCGTGCGCGATGTGGAAGGCCGCAAGATGTCCAAATCCCTGGGCAACAGCATCGATCCGCTGGAAGTGATCGACCAGTTTGGTGCCGATGCGCTGCGTTTCAGCCTGATGGCAAGTGCGGCGAGTGGCTCGGACATCTATTTATCCCAGGAGCGGTTTGAGCAGGGCAGGAATTTCTGCAACAAGATCTGGAATGCTTCAAGGTTCATCCTTATGAATCTCAAAGAAGGTGTCATAGGAGAGCGCATCAACTGGGAATTACTTGACGTCCAGAACAAGTGGATCCTGACAGAACTCAACGCCACCATTCAAAAAGTCACCAAGTCCATTGATGCCTTTAAATTCAATGAGGCCATCAATACGATCTATGAATTTTTCTGGCATAAGTTTTGCGATTGGTATATCGAGATTGCCAAGGCTTCTATCGGAGAGCAAAACACTCAGGAAGTTCTGGTCCATGTGTTTAAAAAAACCCTCTTGCTTTTGAGCCCGTTTATGCCTTTTATCGCAGATGAGATCTCCAGCAAATTGCCAGGCGAGAAACTCGAGACAATCGCAGTTGCGGCTTGGCCTAAGAGTGAAAAGTCTTTTGATGATAAAGCAGCTGTGCAGACAATGAAGCTCATTTTTGAGATAGTTTTTACGGTACGCAACCTTCGGGCTGAACTCAATTTATCAAGCCAGACAAAAGTGCGCGTGAGAATTTCCACTGGTAAACAAATGAAAAAACTTTTGGAAGACATGACTGGTCTTATCGGGAACCTGGCGTACCTGGAGCAATTGGAAATCACCTCAGATGCGAGCATTCCGCGTAATTCTTTGAGTGCTCTGGTCAGTCAGGACGTGCATGTCAATCTCTTGCTGGAAGGTTTGGTGGATGCCGAAAAAGAAAAGCTCAGACTCGATGATCAGATCCAGCAGGCACATCGGCAATTGATCCAAAAAGAGAAGATGCTCAAGAACAAAGATTTTGTCAAAAAAGCTCCGGCCGCGGTAGTGGACAAAGAAAAACAGAAATGCGTCCAGCTCAAAGAAGTCATCGAGCGCTTGAAAAAGGTGAGGAATGCCTTTCAATAAAACCGAAGTGAAGCGCCTGGTGTCTGCAGCGCTTATAGAGGATGCAGCACAAAAAGATATCACGACACTTTCGTTTATTCCGCAAAAGGTGTACGCGGAGGCCAGGATTATTGCCAAGGAGCGCGGTGTCGTCGCCGGCATACCAATAGCACAGGAAGTCTTTAAGGTTTTTGACCCCAGCGTGTCTTTTGGGGAGCTCAAAAAAGACGGCGCTGTTGTGAACAGAGGCCAAGCAATCGCGGTCATCAAAGGCAAGGCAAGATCTATTCTGTCCTGTGAACGCGTGGCGTTGAATTTTTTATCATATCTTTCCGGCATTGCGTCCGGAACGCACGAGGCTGTTTCAAAAGTCAGATCCAAAGGCATTCGCATCCTGGATACCCGCAAGACCACGCCGCTTTTCAGGGGTCTAGAAAAATATGCGGTAGCAACCGGCAGCGGGGTCAACCATCGATTTGATCTGGCAGGACAGTATCTGGTCAAGGACAACCACCTTTTTATCCTGCGCAAGATCAAAGGCATGGACATTTTGGCTGATCGGAAACGCAACATTCCTTTTGAGATTGAAGTGGATCATTTGTCCGAATTGCCCGCTGTCTTGTCTCTGTGTCCGGACATCGTTATGCTGGATAATTTTTCACCTGCACAGGTCAAAAGGGCCGTCAAAATAATTGCCAAGATTTTCCCCAACAAGAATTATCGTCCGCTGGTCGAGCTTTCCGGTGGCATCACGCCAAAGAACATTTCCCGCTATGCGATCCGGGGCGTGGACTTCATTTCCCTCGGCAGCCTGACTCACTCCGCCAAAGCATTAGACATTTCGCTTGAAATAACGAAGGTTTATTCCAGATAGATTTTTTTTGGTCCTGTTTTGGTCTTGCTCTTCACAGGGACGCTCGATTTGTCCCAGGAAGGGACATACCAGCCACTCCAATATGGCTGGGTATAGTCCCAGCGGACAAATCTCGCTCGGTTTCCGGCCTCGCTCTCGCCGAGTTTCTATCCGGTGGCGAACCGGCCCGTCCCGCTATCGCAGGACAGGCTTCGGCCTCCAAACGCCCTGCTCCGAACAAGCCCAAAACAGCACCAAGCCACTAGAGGAAATTAGATAATAAGCATGAATGGTGAACTTGCTGAATTTGTGTTTCGAGCGACGTGTCAATGTTAGCCAACGCAGCATGAGCAGCGAGGGTATTCCGAGGCCCTGCCGGTCGGCAGGGCAATCTCGGAATGGCTGAGTCTGTCCGAGGCCTTTTTGCCATACGCAAAAAGGCCGAGTTCTCAGACACCGAGCTGCGAATGACCGTTGGCGTCCCGCCAAAGCGGGAAAAATTGACGGGAGCGAGAAAATACAAATTCAGCAAGACTCAGCATTCGCAATTTATTTATGCCAAAGTTCAAATTAAAGAGCAAGTTTAAACCTTCGGGTGACCAGGTGCAGGCGGTCGATAAACTTGTGGCTGGCCTCTTAGAGAGCCAGAAGCGCTACCTGACGCTGTTGGGCGTGACGGGTTCGGGCAAGACCTTCACCATAGCCAATGTGCTCGAGCGCCTCAATAGACCGACCCTGGTCATCTCGCACAATAAAACCTTGGCAGCCCAGCTCTATTTTGAATTCAAAGAGTTTTTTCCTGAGAATGCGGTTGAGTACTTTGTCAGCTACTATGACTATTACCAGCCCGAGGCCTATATCCCATCCACAGATACCTACATCGAAAAAGATTCTTCCATCAATGAGCGCCTGGATCGCCTGAGGCTTTCTTCGACCACGTCCTTGTTTTCAAGGCCGGATACGCTGATTGTGGCCTCAGTTTCCTGCATTTATAATTTGGGGTCGCCGAAGGATTATAAAGAATTCATGGTATTTCTTGAGAAAGGCCAGACCGTCAGCCGCGAGGATGTCTTGAAGCGGCTGGTGATGATTCAGTATGAGCGCAATGACATTGATTTCAGCCGGGGGAAAATCCGTGTCAAGGGTGATGTGGTGGATATTTATCCTGCGTATGCCGAAAAGGCTCTGCGCCTGGAGCTCGCCTACGACACCATTGATAAGATTTATGAGTTTGATCCTGTGTCAGGAAAAAAACTTGCGGACTTAGAAAAGATCGGCATTTATCCGGCCAAACATTACATTGTGTCGCAAGAGGCGATTGACGAGGCTTCGAAATCCATCCTTTGGGAGTTGGGCGACAGGCTCAAGGCCTTGCGCAAGCAAAACAAGCTTCTGGAAGCCCAGCGCCTGGAGCAGCGGACACGCTATGATATGGAAATGCTGCGGGAGGTTGGCTATTGCCACGGCATTGAAAATTATTCACGGCACTTGAGTTTTCGCGAACCCGGCTCCAGGCCGTTTTGTCTTCTGGATTATTTTCCGAAAGATTTTTTGGTGTTTATTGATGAAAGCCATGTCACGATTCCGCAAATACGCGGCATGTATGAAGGAGACAGGGCACGTAAGGAAATCCTGGTTGATTTTGGTTTTCGTCTGCCGTCGTGCTTGGACAACAGGCCGCTTAAATTCGACGAATTCGAATCTTTGGTTGAACAAACCGTTTATGTGTCGGCTACGCCAAGCGATTTTGAGGTCAAGAAATCAAAAGGCATTTCCGCCGAACAGGTGATCCGGCCCACCGGCATTCCGGATCCGGAAATCATCGTTAAGAAAACCAAGGGGCAGGTTGAGGATTTAGAAAAGCTGATTCGCCAACGCGCCAAGAGGAACGAACGGGTTCTTGTGACAACGCTGACCAAGCGCATGGCCGAGGATTTGAGCCAATATTTGCAAGACAGAGGTCTGCGCGTTCGCTATCTGCATTCCGAGATAAAGACCATCGAGCGCGTGGAAATTTTGCGCGAATTGAGACAGAAAAAATTTGACTGTCTGGTCGGGGTCAATCTTCTGCGCGAAGGCCTGGATTTGCCCGAGGTCTCGCTCGTGGCGATTCTGGATGCGGATAAAGAAGGATTTTTGCGCTCCGGCGTATCACTCATCCAGCTTTCCGGGCGTGCGGCCCGAAACATCAACGGCCAGGTGGTGATGTACGGGGATAAAATCACCGGCGGTATGCGCATGGCCATCAACGAAAGCAATCGTAGACGCAGCATTCAATTGGAGTATAATAGGAAACACAACATCACGTCCGCCACGATCCAGAAGGAAATCAAGGATACTTTCAAAGACCAAGAAGAGGCCAAGAGCTATCTGGCTGGTCTTGCCGGACAGAAAAAAGACGCTTTTGAATTTGATTCTCTGATCGCGCTTCTGCAGCACGACATGGAACTGGCGGCGCGCAATCTCAAATTCGAAGAAGCGGCGGCACTCAGGGATGAGATCAAGCGCCTCAAAGCTGGGAAGACCTAAGTTTTTTCTATCGACCATCGACTATAGACTATCGACTCACTATGGACGAAGGCATCACCAGGGTTTTTAATAATCAACAGGCCAAGGCGAGTCTAGGCACAAAGATTATCGGCCGCAAGATCTTTGCCTATGACCTGGTCACGTCCACCAATGACTTGGCGCATTCTCTGGCTCAAGACAACGAGCCCGAGGGGACTGTTTTGTTTGCCAAGGGGCAAAGCCAGGGCCGTGGCCGGATGGGTCGGACCTGGACCTCGCCGTATGACAAAGGCCTTTATTGTTCCGTTATTTTAAGACCAAATATGTGCGTTAGTTCGGCAGCGCAGGTCAATTTGGTTGTGGCAGCAGCAGTGGCTGGATTGCTGGAAGATCTATACTGTTGCGGGATTTCCATCAAGTGGCCCAATGATATTCTTTTGAACGACAAAAAGATTTGCGGCATTTTGACAGAGGCACACTTTGAATCAGACAGGATTGATTACATGGTTGTTGGCATTGGCTTGAACATAAATTCTTCAAGCGCAGAACTCCCCGATCAGGCAACATCGCTTAAAGACCAGACCGGCAAGACATTTGACATCGCCGATTTATCCCATGTTTTCATGAAATGCCTGGATGACTGTTATGGATTATTGAAAGGGGACAGATTTTCAGATATCCTGCGCAAGGTCAAAGAATATTCGGGTCTGGTTCTAGGAGGCCGGGTCCGTGTGTCTTGGGAAAACAATACGATTGAAGGGTATGCAGCGGATTTTGACGAACACGGAAGCCTGGTTTTGAGACGGGATAATGGTGTGCTGGAAAAAATTTCTTCCGGCCACCTGGAGAGGCTATGATCATTGGCATTGATATAGGAAACACCAATCTGACCGTCGGTTATCTAAATCGCATGGACGTGGTTCGGTCGTCAAAAGTGGCCAGCGACAGATTGAGAGGTTCTGGGTTTAAGAAAGTCTTGAGAGAAGCATTCGATGGCCTGGGGGTCTCGGCTTGTGATCTTGAGGCAATCTATATCTGCAGCGTTGTGCCGCAGCTGAATTCTATTGTTCGGCATGCCGTTGAGTTATTCTTTAAAAAACCGGCTATGTTCGTCGGAGGTGATGTTCTTGTTCCCCTTATCAATCACTATCGTATTCCTGGGCAAGTCGGCCAGGACAGGCTTGTCGGGGGTTACGCGGCTTTAAAACTTTTTGGCCCGGGTTTGATCATTCTGGATTTTGGATCTGCCATAACTTTTGATATTATTTCCAAAAAATCCGAGTATTTGGGCGGCTTGATAGTTCCGGGTTTGAAGTTAATGCAGGAAGCTCTGAATAAAAAGACTGCACTTTTGCCTTATGTGGAATTGGCTCGACCTGTTGAAATGATCGGCCGGGATACCGTGGCAAGCATCAGGGCTGGCATTGTGTATGGAGTAGCGAGTCTTTGCGACGGCATCATCGCGCGCTTGCGGGATAAAGAGTGCAAAGGATATAAGGTTATTGCCACCGGAGGTGACGTTGGTCTCATCCAAGCCCATTCCAACAGTTTAAAGACCTCAGAAGAGCATCTTGTTCTCAAGGGTCTTTCCTTTATTCACGACAGCCAGAAAAAAAAGAAGTAAGAAGCAAAAAAAAGACTTGACAACCAAGTCATTTTTTTTTAAAATTAGCACTCGCACCTTAAGACTGCTAATTACAAAAGGAGGAGGAGCATGAACTTTCAGCCATTGGGTGATCGTATTGTTATTAAGCCTTTGGAAGCAGAGTCAAAGACAAAGGGTGGAATTTTATTGCCGGATACGGCCAAGGAAAAGCCGCAAGAAGGCAAAGTCCTTGCCGTAGGCAAAGGCAAGATCCTGGATAACGGCACTGTCCAGAAGCCAGAAGTCAAAGAAGGCGACGTTGTCCTGTACGGAAAATACTCCGGCACGGAAGTGACAACCAAAGACGGCGAAGAGCTTTTGATTGTCAAGGAAGAAGACATTTTAGCAATTGTGAAAGGTAAATAAGGCCGAATCCAGCACCTTAGTGTGTACCACAGGTGCATTCAGCGCAGTCCTTGCGAGCGGAGCAAGCAAGGATCATCCTTCGCTGAAAAGCGTTTAGGGAAAAGATAAAGACCAAAAAGGAGGATTTACATGGCAAAGCAGTTGTTGTTTAGCGATGATGCCCGGCGAGCGATCCTGCGTGGCGTTGAGCAGTTGTCCAAAGCGGTGAAAGTAACGCTGGGGCCCAAGGGTCGTAACGTAGTTCTTGATAAGAAATTCGGTTCACCGACCATCACCAAAGACGGCGTGACCGTGGCCAAGGAGATCGAGCTCGAAGACCCCTATGAAAACATGGGCGCTCAAATGGTCAAAGAAGTCGCCGAGAAGACCTCGGATGTTGCAGGCGACGGAACCACGACGGCAACGGTACTGGCAGAGGCGATCTATCGCGAGGGTTTAAAGAATGTGACTGCCGGCATTAACCCGATGGCCCTTAAGCGCGGGATCGAGAAAGCCGTTGAAGTGGTGGTGGAGGAATTAAAAAAGTTTTCCACAAACATCAAGGATAAGAAAGAAGTGGCGCAGGTCGCAACGATTGCCGCCAACGGAGACACAAAGATCGGCACAGACATCGCCGAGGCCATGGATAAAGTGGGCAAAGATGGCGTCATCACGGTGGAAGAAGCCAAGTCCATGCAGACAACCTTGGAAGTCGTTGAAGGGATGCAGTTTGACCAGGGATACCTGTCTCCTTATTTTGTGACCGATGCCGAAAGGATGGAGGCTGTTCTGGAAGAACCGTATGTCCTGGTTTATGAAAAGAAAATATCCGCAATCCGGGACCTCTTGCCACTCTTGGAAAAGATTGCCCGTTCCGGCAAGTCTCTTTTGATTATCGCCGAAGACGTTGACGGCGAAGCATTGACGACTCTGGTCGTCAATAATCTCAAAAGGGTTTTGTTGTGCTGCGCAGTTAAAGCCCCAGGTTACGGAGATCGGCGCAGGTCGATGATTGAAGATATCGCCATTTTGACAGGCGGCAAGGCCATCACCGAAGACCTTGGCATCAAACTTGAGAATATCAATCTCGAAGAGCTCGGAAGGGCCAAAAGGGTCAAGGTGGACAAAGATGACACCACGATCATCGAAGGTGCAGGCAAAACGCAGGCCATCAATGGCCGTATTGCTTTGATCAAAAAACAGATCGAAGAGAGCGATTCGGACTACGATAAAGAAAAACTCCAAGAGCGCCTGGCAAAGCTTGCCGGTGGCGTTGCGGTCATCAATGTCGGTGCCGCAACAGAAACAGAAATGAAGGAGAAAAAGGCCCGTGTCGAAGATGCGCTGCATGCCACGAGGGCTGCGGTTCAGGAAGGGATTGTTTCCGGCGGCGGCGTGGCCTTTATTCGAGCGATTCCTGCCCTGGATGGTATCAAAGTTGCCGACGACGATGAGAAAGTCGGCATCAATATCATCCGGCGCGCTCTGGAAGAGCCTTTGAGACAGTTGACCATGAATGCTGGTGTTGACGGCTCGGTGATTGTTCAGAAAGTCAAATCAGAAAAGAAAAATATCGGTTATGACGTCAATACCGATGAGTATGTTGATATGCTGGAAGCAGGGATTATCGATCCGACCAAAGTGACCCGCTCGGCGTTGCAAAACGCCTCGAGCATCGCCTCGCTCTTATTGACGACAGAGGTCTTGGTGACGGATATCCCGGAAAAAGATAGACCGTCGATGCCGTCCATGCCTCCCGGCGGAGGAATGTATTAAATGAGGACACAACTGATGGAGCGAGAGCGTCCGCCACAAAGCTTCGGCGGATCCACCAATTATTTTGGCGGAAACATAAGTTGTCTGTCCGAATTAATCCTTGTGAGCGGAGCAAACAAGGATTATCCCGTGCCTTCGAAGCGATAAGGTATCAGGATGCAGGCTAGTTAATTAATGAGTGTTCAAGCGGGGTTCTCTTTACAGAGAACCCCGCTTTTATCTTTGTTTTCCATTGAAGTACGTGTCTTTTTGTGGTATTTTTAAGCCAAGACAATGGACATAAAGATTTTTGTTATTGATGAAGATATTGCCGTGCGGGAGGCGCTTTATGAGATCTTGACCGGTGAGGGGACTACTGTCATTACCTTTCCCCGTGGCATAGAGCTCTTGGAGCGCCTCAAAAGCGAGCGCGGCCAAATGGTGTTTTTGGAAGACACGCCGGGTGAATTCAGTGGTGTGCTCCTGGCCCAGAAGATCAGAGAGGTGGATAATAAGGTCGCGCTGGTCTTGATGGGCCCGGCACCAAAAACAGAGGCGCAGCTTCCTCCTTTAAAAGATCTCTGCGTCTGTGCTTATATCAATAAAGATTTTATACACCCTGCAACCCTCAAGACCATCAGGGCTTCTGTTGCAGCACAGCGCACTGCTTCGCTTCAGCCAAGTCCCAAACGCGGTTGCCGCGTCTTGATTGTGGACGATGAAATGGACAGCCGCGCCATGCTCAGTAGTTTTTTGAAACGGCATGGTTTTGAGACCGAGGCTGTGGCTAGCGGAGAAGAGTGTCTGGATCGTCTCAAGAACGTCGGTTTCGACATGGTTCTTCTGGATATTTCCATGAGCGGCATGGACGGCCTTCTGACGTTAAAACGCATTAAGGCCCTTGATGCCGCCATCAAGGTTGTGATGGTGTCTGCTTTGCAAAACAAGGAAGTGCTGATGGAGGCGCGGGGCATGGGCGCTGATGATTATCTGGTCAAACCCTTCAATCTGGAAGCCATCGTCGCAAAAATTAAAGAAATTCTCTAACTGCATGCAAACAGAAGCCTTCTTGACAAACCCAACGGGTATCTGCTAAACTAACTCATTATTTTTCTTAAACATTTCTGTGTTCGGAGGGTCCTATGGGAGAGTGGATTGGAATGAACAGGCGGGCACGCCGGTGTTATGGTTTTGATGAAGTTGCCCTTGTGCCGGGCATGACAACAATAAATCCTACCGAAGTCGATCCATCCTGGGAAATCGCTGGGAAGAGATACCGGGTCCCGATTATGGCTGCTGCCATGGACGGCGTGGTTGATGTCAGGTTTGCGGTCGAGATGTCCAAGCTTGGCGGTCTTGCTGTTTTGAACCTGGATGGCGTTCAGACACGCTACGAGAATCCCGGTCAGGTGCTGGAGCGTATTGCCAAGGCCACACCCCAGGAGGCCACGAAGCTCGTCCAGGAGGTTTATGTCAAGCCCATCAAAGAAAAATTGGTGGCCACGCGCGTTGAAGAAATAAAAAAGAAAAAAGCCACGGCGGTCGTCAGCTGTATTCCTCAGAATGCCGAACGTTTTGCGGCCGTGGCCGTTGAGGCGGGCGCAGATATTTTCGTGGTCCAGTCCACGGTGACGACCGTCCGGCATGTCGCCAAAAGTTATAAGCCCCTTGATCTTAAGAAATTCTGCCAAAAGACAAAGATTCCCGTTGTGATCGGTAATTCCGTGACGTACGAGGTGACGCTGGAATTGCTGGATACCGGAGCGGCCGGGCTTTTGATCGG
>JAZDLY010000129.1:0-17677 GCA_043801485.1 Candidatus Omnitrophota bacterium
AATCTTTTCATCGCTTGCGCGTTTCTCTTCTACAGAATCGGCATGGCGCATGCCTCCAACGAAAAATTCCATAACCTTGCCATCGTCTATAAATCCCTGGCTGTTTTGATCATTCTCCTGAGCAATTACTGGCTGACGTTCTTGCATCATTACCATGCGTTTGCGCCTTTCGGAGCCGCCAAGGCCAGGGTGCTTTCTTTTTCATCCCCGCTCTTACTGACCTATCTTTTGTATCTCTGCGCGGCCATCATCCTGAGGATCCCTTTCTTCAAAACACATATAGACGCCAGCCACAAAAAAGAAGAAACAATTGTTTTGTCTCTGGTTATCCTTCAGATCGCCGGCATGAGCTCAGGGGCCTTGGGCCTTCAGATGGTTTCGCTTTATCACAACATCCTGTTGTTCGCAGCCATTATGGGTTTTTTGTATTTGGGTTATCTCCTCAAAGAAGAATCAATGTTTCGGCTGGCTCTGGTGGCCTTTGGTCTGGATGTCCTGACGCGCTACTTTGACATGTTCTGGAAAATTCTGCCGCGTGCGCTCTTTTTTATGGCAGGGGGCGTGCTTTTGATTGCCGGCGCAATATTTCTGGAAAAAAAGCGCAAAGCGCTCGAGCAAAAAATGAAAGAAGAGACCCCTTTATGAAAACACCCAGCCAAAAATCTCTTCTAATCGCCATCGTCGCTCTCCAGCTGTTGTTGCTCTCAGGCATCATTGGCTTTCATTCGGCACAACTTAAAGGAGCCAGGCGCATCCTGCTGGAGACCGAACCCGTGGATCCTTTCAGCGCATTCCGGGGTCGATACATCGCCCTGAACTACAAGATATCCAATCTTCCGACGTCTCTGGTCAAGGACGCCTCCGCAAAAAACCTCAAACATAATGATCCGGTCTATGTTGTCGTTGAACAAAAAGAAAAGGTCTGGGAACCTGTTGGGGTGTATCGCCATAAACCAACCGGGGCAAACGTCGTTTATCTTATGGGAAGAATTTCATCTATCTTTGAATTTCGTACGGTCGGCAACAGCATCAGGATCAAGTATGGAATCGAATCCTTCTTTTTGAGCGAAGACTCTGCGGACGCCATCGAGCAACAAAGAGGAAATAGAGGGGGGGCTGGAAACTGGCAGCAAATGCAAAAGGAGCGCCAGCAACGGCTGGAGCAACTCAGCGACGAAGACAAAAGGATCAACCGAAATAACGTTTCAGAGTGGTGGCTCAAGATTCTGGAAAAAGAAATGGAGGCCTGGGTCAAAGAAGCTCGGATCGATCAGGCAACTGCGACTAAGCTCGGCGATAAATACAAAACTGCCCTGGAGCGCATCAGCATCGCCAAAGAAGGCCCTGGGACCAGACGACCAAACCTGGAACAGAATCCCCTTGTGGTTGAAGTCGCTGTTTCCAAAGAAGGAAGGGCCTATCCTTGCCGTCTCTTTTGGGAAGGCAAAGAATACCGCTAACGCCACAACGCCTATATTTTTTTGACTGGACACCCACACATATGTGTGGTAGTATCCCTCATGTTTACTCACCAGGCCCGCTGGGACAGATCACTCCCGAATGAACATTCCCAAAGATGTGGCGAGAAAATTGCTGTCCTTTGCGCTTTTGTCCCCAATGGGATCATCCAGCCAAAGGCCTTTCTGTGGAACAACCGAAAATTCCGCATCCACAAGGTCAATTTCTCCTGGAAAGACAAAAAGGGACGCGATGTTTCTTTTTTGTTCAGCGTCCAGACAAAAGAAGGGGCCTTTGAAATCAGTTTTACCCCGAATTCGCTTGCCTGGCACCTCCGCAAGCTGCTCGGCCCCTGATATTGACAACTTATGGATTTGCTGTATACTGCTTTTGCTCTACCCCTACCAAACTTTCTTTCCAGGGAGGATGACATGAAAAAGATCATCACCATCATCGCGGTTGTTCTCATCAGTCTATTGGTCTTGGGAGTCCTCAAGGACCAGATCATCAAAACAACGATCACGGTTGCCACCAGCGCCATCACCGGAGCGCCAACAAAAATTGACGGCTTTTCTCTCGGGTTATTTAAACAATCGGTCAAGATCCGCGGCTTCAAAATGTACAACCCAGCTGGTTTTCCAAAAACGATCCTCGTCGATATCCCAAAAATCCAAGTTGATTATGACCTGGGAGCATTGCTCAAAAGAAAGCTTCACCTGCGCCTTGTGGAGCTTGACCTCAAAGAACTAGACCTGGTCAAAAATAAAGAAGGCAAACTCAACGTGGATGCGCTCAAAGTTGCCCAGCCGCAGGAAAAAGCAGCGCCCGCCAAAGAAAAAGAAACTAAAAAACAGGCACCCGCGCAACTGGCCATGCAAATCGACGAACTGCGCCTGAATATAGGCGGGGTGGTCTACAAGGATTACACTGCTGGAGAACCTCCGGCGGTCCAGGTCTATGACCTCAATTTAAAAGATAAAGTCTACAAGAATATCGGCAGCGCCCAGGAACTCACAGCCCTCATCATCCGCGAAACCCTCGGCCCCACAGCCATCAAAGGAGCTGCCACCTACGGTGCCAGCATGCTTTTGGGCGTGGGTTTTCTTCCTGCGGGAGTTGCCATGACCATGGCCGGAAAAGACAGCTCGCAGCAAACCTTCAAAGCAAGCTTCGATAAGACCTACGGCGTGGCCCTGGCAACGCTGGAGGAAATGGGAAAGGTCAAAAGTAAAAACAAGGACTCCGGCACGATCAAAGCCCTAGTCAATAAGAACGATGTCACCTTGAAAATCGAAAAGGTCTCAAACACCACAACGCAGATCACAGCCATGGCGCGTCGCCTGATGTTGCCAAAACCGGAGATCGCTTCGGGCGTCTTGTATCAAATTTCCAAGAAACTCAAATAGGTGTTTTGGGATAACGAGAAAAAAGCTTAGGAGGGAAAAATAGCATGCCTAAGATGCATATTTTTAAGATCGAAAACCGTCGCGGTTACGCCGCTGTCTGCGCAGGCCACCTCACCGAGGGAAAGACACTTCTGCTGGCTAAAGAGCGCATGGAAAAGGCACTGCGCCGGAAGAAAAAAACTACCTAACACCTTTTAGCCCGTAAAGGACCCCTTCTTAACGCTGTAACTCTTTATGGACAAAAGTGTTGAGATAAATCAACAATAAAATAAAAATAAATTAAAAATCACTAAATAAACATATTTAACTCTTTATATTACAATATGTTAAAGAACATCTATAAATTACATTTTTTGGCATGAAAGTTGCGTATATATTCTTTGGGTAAGAGTATATCATAAGCTTAATAAGGAGAACCCCGCTGAACTTAAATCCAACCGAATGAAATACGCTTTCAGAATCCTTGTCAACTAGAATTGACGAAGATCTGCAACGAGAAACTCTTCCCATAAATGAACCTCCTGAAGATCAAAATGGCATTAATGTCCTGCTTCCCGGAGCTTCCAAATGGGTATCCTTAACTGATGTGCTGGGCACCATCAGCACAATGAGCCGCAAAGAAGACCAAATATTGCCGCTGCCTCGTGTAGCAAGAAGGCCGTCTATGGGATTCAAAATAAAAAGCAAAAGGATTGCGCGCGAGGAACTCGTGCGCGCCATCCTCCATCAAAGAGTCAACGGTGGCCCGATAGAAGACGTGTTGATCCATTTAAACCTGACCAACGAAGAAGATATCGCAACAGAATTAACGTCCCAGCACGGCTTTCCGTATCTGCCCTTGCAGAATTATGACATCGACAAAGACGCCATCAAATTGATTCCCCGCGAAGTCGCTGCGCTCTACAGCTGCATCCCTGTTGAAAAAATGGGAGAGAACCTCACCGTCGCCATGACCAACCCCTTGAATACCCTGGCCATCGTGGAGCTGGAACGGATTTCCCACTGCCACATTCTTGCCTTTGTCAGCACCGCCAGCGAAATCAAAAAAGCGATTCAGACCTATTACAAACCGTCTGAAGACAACTATGCCCGTTTATAACTATTCCGCGCGAGATGTTCAGGGCCTGAGGCTCTCCGGAGTCCTGGAAGCAGATGTCATCCAGGAAGCCGTCTCCATTCTCAGGCAAAAAGACCTGGTCATCATTTCACTCAGGGAAGAAAAACTAAAAAAAGCAAAAGAAAAAAAGATCAGACTTGAAGACCTTGTTGTTTTTTCCCGTCAGTTGGCCACGCTGATTGAAAACGGTATTCCGCTTGTCCAATCCCTGGCGGGCCTAAGCCAGCAACAACCCAACAAAACCCTGGCCCTGGCTGTCATCAACATCAAACGCGACATCATCGAAGGCTCCAGCCTTCACGCTGCGCTGGCAAGACACCCAAAAATATTTTCCTCACTTTATATCAGCATGGTCAAAGCAGGGGAGGCCTCGGGCCACCTCGACGAGATTCTCGACCGCCTGGCAACGTATTTGGAAAAAACAGCTTCACTCCAGAGAAAAATCAAGGCCGCGCTCGTGTATCCGACCGTCGTTATTTCCATGGCCATGCTCATCACGCTGGTGATTCTCATTAAAGTCGTGCCAACGTTTGAGAGCATCTTCATTACACTCGGAGGGACGCTTCCATTGCCCACCCAGATCCTTATTCTTGTATCAACGATCCTGAGAAAATTTTTCGTGGTCTTCGTGGCGTTCTGCGCGGGCCTGGTATTTCTTTTTAAAAAATATATCTCCACGCCTAAGGGCAAATATCAGTTTGATTATCAACTCCTGCGCTTGCCCATTTTCGGTCAACTCATCCAAAAAATTGTCATCGCAAAATTCACCCGGACTCTGTCCACATTGATCAAAAGTGCCTTGCCCATCCTTAATGCCTTGGAGATCGTTGCCACAACCTCCGGAAACTCCATTGTGGAACGCGCCATTCAGAACTCACGGGATGCCATCCGCCAGGGCGAAACCATCGCCGACCCGCTGTCTAAAAGTGGGGTCTTTCCTGCGATGGTGATCATGATGATTTCCGTCGGTGAGAAAACAGGCCAGCTGCCAAAAATGCTTTCCAAGATTTCAGATTTGTACGAAGACGAAATCGAGGCCACCCTCAGTGGCTTGACCTCTATGATCGAACCCCTGGTCATAGGTCTTCTGGGCATCATCATCGGTGGCATTGTTATATCTCTATTCATGCCCGTCTTTAAAGTACTTGAGCTCATCCACTGATACACGGCACGGCTCAATCCTCTCAAAACCCTCTATCTTGCATTTCTTTACTGAAGACTTTAATGTTGACGATTCTCTGCGATCATCGTATGATAGACTTCGTTGCCAAAGGAGGGTACTCATGAGCGGACTTTTTGGAGTGGTTGGAAAAAAAGACGACTGCAATCAAACACTGTTCTACGGGACAGACTACCATTCGCATCTGGGCACAGAATACGGCGGAATGGCCATTCTCGGTGAAAAATTCAGCCGTCAGATCCACAACATCGCGCAAAGCCAGTTCAAATCGAAGTTTTACGAAGACGTACGCCAAATGCCCGGCCGCATGGGCATCGGCGTCATCAGCGACTCAGATCCTCAGCCGCTGTATTTGTTCTCCAAATTCGGCCCATTTTATATCGCAACGGCCGGCTTCATCGAAAACAAAGAACAGCTCTGCGATTTTCTGCTCTCACAGGGCGCCTCTTTCAGCGAACCCAGCCACAACGGCATCAATGCCGCCGAGCTTATCGCTAAACTGATCAATCTGGGCGAGAGCATCATCGACGGCATCGAAAAAATGTTCGACCGGATCCAAGGTTCCTGTTCGCTCTTGCTTTTGCACAAAGACGGCATCTATGCGGCGCGCGACAGGGAGGGCTACACACCTTTGGTTCTCGGCAAAAAAGATGACACTTGGGCCGTTACCGGCGAATCTTGTGCCCTGACCAACCTGGGTTTTGAAACTGTCAAATACCTCAAGCCAAGAGAAATTATTCTGATCAATGAAGAGGGACTGGCCAGCCGCAACCCAGGCGTTGCCACAAGCCAGATCTGTACCTTTTTGTGGATTTACACGGGTTTCCCTGCCTCCAGTTATGAAGGCATTGGCGTGGAAGCCGTACGCGAACGCTGCGGCAGATTCCTGGCCAGGCGCGACAAAGATATTTCCGTGGATGTGGTCAGCGGAGTTCCTGACTCCGGAATAGGCCATGCCATCGGCTATGCCACCGAATCCGGAAAACCCTACAAACGACCTCTGGTCAAGTACACACCAGGCTACGGCCGCAGCTACACGCCGCCTTCGCAGGAAACGCGCGATTTGGTCGCCAAGATGAAACTCATCCCCATCCGGGATATCATCCAGGGCAATCGCTTGGTCGTTTGCGAAGACTCGATCGTGCGGGGAACTCAATTGAAAAATTTTGCCATAAAAAAATTATGGGACTGCGGCGCCAAAGAAGTCCATGTCCGACCGGCCTGCCCGCCGCTCATGTTCCCATGCCGCTTCTGCCTGTCCACGCGCACCACACAGGAACTGGCTGCCCGTCGAGCCATCAGGGCCCTGGAAGGCAAAGACACCGAAAATGTCTCCTCCTACATCGATTACAATTCCGAAAAATATAAAAAAATGGTTGAATGGATTGCCCGCGACCTCGAAGTCACGACCCTGCGGTATTTGAGCATTGACGATATGGTGGAGGCCATCGGCTTGCCTAAAGAAAAATTATGCCTTTACTGCTGGAACGGAGTTTGCCCGAAAAAGCCGTCAACGGCAAAAGAAGATAAAGAGCGCCCCTGCAAAACTGTGCCGCGCTAACACCATAAAAGGGAGACAATATGTTCAGAGAAAAAATCAAAGTATTCGATTGCACCATCAGGGACGGGGGTCTGATCAACAACCACGATTTTGACGAAAAGTTTGTCCGGGCGACTTATAAGGCGCTTTCGGAGGCCGGCGTTGATTACATGGAAATGGGGTATAAAAATTCCAAAAGGCTTTTTTCGCCCAAAGACTACGGCCAATGGAAATTCTGCGACGACGATGTTATCCGCAAGATGATCGACGGCATTCCCTCCCAGACAAAAATTTCGGTCATGGCCGACGTGGACCGCGTGGATTTAGAGGACATCAAGCCGAAAAAAGACAGCCCCGTGGATATGGTTCGGGTGGCCTCCTATGTCAAAGACATCGACAAAGCGATTTATCTGGTCAATCACTTTGCCGACAAGGGCTACGAGACAACCGTCAACATCATGGCGATTTCCCGCGCCCTGGACAACGAATTGACCGAAGCCCTTCACCAGCTCCAAGAAGAATGCAAGGCCAATGTCATCTATGTCGTGGACAGCAATGGCGCTCTCTACCAGGAAACCGTCGAGTTCCTCGTCAAGAAATTCAAAAACATCCTGAAAAGCAAGGAGATCGGCTTCCACGCGCACAACAATCAACAGCTGGCCTTCGGCAACACAATTGAGGCCATCATCCATGACGCCAATTACCTGGATGCCACGGTCTACGGCATCGGCCGCGGGGCCGGAAACTGTCCGCTCGAGCTCCTGATCGGTTTTCTGAAAAACCCGAAGTTCGATATTCGGCCCATCCTGGACCTCATCTCAAAAGAATTCATTCCCTTGCGCGATAAAATAGAATGGGGCTACATCATTCCGTACGCCATCACGGGCATGCTCGACGAACACCCAAAGTCGGCCATCGCGCTGCGCAACAGTGACAAAAAAGAAAACTATCGGGAATTCTACGAAGGCCTGACCGTCGGGTTGGATTGACATGAACATCCTGGAATTTAAAAAACTGCCTATTCTGGGCATCTTGAGAGGCATTGCCTCAGAAGATGTGGTTCCGCTGACCGAAGCCATCATCGCCTCGGGACTCAAAACCATCGAAATCACAATGAATACGGTCGGCGCGCCTGACTTGATCCGCAAGACCATAAAGACAGCCGGTCAAAAACTCAACGTAGGCGCCGGAACGATCACAAACACCGAAGATCTCAAAAACGCCATAGACGCCGGGGCAACGTTTGCGGTGATGCCTGTTTTCAACAAAGAAGTCGTAAGCCACTGCGTCAAAAACGGCATTCCGGTTTTTCCCGGTGCCCTAACGCCTCAGGAAATCAATACGGCATGGCAGGCAGGTGCCACAATGGTCAAAGTGTTTCCTTCGGGCTTTTTCGGACCAGGCTATTTCAAGGAAATTAAAGAACCCTTTGACAAGATAGAACTCCTGGCATGCGGCGGAGTCACCCCGCAAAACATCAAGGACTACTTTGCCAACGGCGCCAACGCCGTGGCCTTTGGGGCCAGCATTTTCCGAAAAGAGTGGTTGGAGAACAAAGACTTCCTGAGCATCAAGAAATCCATCACAGACCTCATCGGCGCCTATGCCTAAAAAAATCCTCATCTTGTGCAGCAGTCCGAACAAAAAAGGCAACACAAACACCGTCGTTGGCTGGATTGCCGAGGGCATTAAGGCAACAGGAGGTAAGGTTCGCATGGTTGACACCAGCCGCCTGACCTACAAGGCCTACGGATGCACGGCCTGCATGGGTTGCCAAAAGTCCAAAAAATTCGAGTGCGTGATTAAAGACCAGGCAAGCCCCATTCTGGCCAGCATCCCTGAATACGATGCCCTGGTCCTGGCCACACCCTTGTATTTCTTCGGCCCAACGGCTCAGCTAAAAGTTTTCACAGACAGGATGTATTCTCTTTTCAAATTTGATAACAAAACAGGCAGGGTCCGGCACCAGCTCACCCGCATGAGGTTTGCGCTTGTCGCAACGGCCGGCTCGGACATGTTCTCTGCCCTGGAACAAACATTTCAAATTTTCGCCAAGTACGCCCGCCTGAAATTTACAACACTGTTTATTCCCCACGCAGGAGAATCTGGCGATCTCAAAAAACTGCCACAAACCAAAAAGAAGGCCTTTGAGTTTGGCCGAGCCTTGGAGGCATAACATGGATCCTTTCAAAGCGCAAGATAACCAAGATAAAAGAGATGAGCGGCGCAGAAATCCCCGCGTCAGCGCCACCTTTGTCGAGTACTCTCTGGAAAGGAGGGCCCCCAAAAAAACGCCCACCTTTACCGAGAACATCAGCTCCAACGGCATCTGCCTGTTGATCTCAAACCCCTTAAGTATCAACGCCGTCATTTTTTTAACCGTTTATTTGTTTGACGGCGGCGACCCCATCAACGTCGAAGGAAAGGTTGTCTGGGTCAAGGAATCCGGCTTCCTGCACGCAAAAGACCGAAACCACTATGACGCAGGCATCGAATTTGCGCAGATCAGCCGCACCGACCAGGAACGCATCCGCCGCTACACGTCAAAAGTCCTGCATCAAGCCGACCATTGATCCTCACCTGTTCTTAAATTTTTGTCCATGAAGTAAACTTTCTGCCTCCCTGGACGTCTAATGTTGTAAAAGGACGTATCCGTCAACCAACCAACAGGGAGGGAAACAATGAAAAAGATCATGCTGGGTCTGCTGTTTGCCGTCGCAGTACTATCTTGCGTCTCTTGCGCCAGCGCAGAATATGCCATCTCGGTCACATACAGCCAAAATAGCAATCACGTCCGCGTTGTCCGGCCCCGGTCAACACCCCGGATGCTCCATCATCCCCGCAACCGCGGTCATTTTCAGTTTGGCTACTACCTCTGGCCCAGGTCCGTTATCCAAAGCACCCGCACGGTGATTGTTCGCCAGGCACAACCTGTGGAAAAAATGCTCGCCAACCAAGAACGTCTTGGCATTTCTGACGTGATTGTCTTGAGCAAGGCTGGCTTGAGCGATGACACCCTTATTGAAAAAATCGTCAAAACCGGATCTGTATTTGACCTGACCGTCGAAGAAGTCGAGGCATTGCGCAGGGAGAGGGTCAGTGTGCGCGTTGTTAATTTCATGCTGCAGACAAAAAAAAGATGAAGCCCTGGGCACCTTGAAACCAAAACGTTCATATGTTATATTATATATGAGCAACCCACTGATAAAGGCAAACCAGCAGTAATGCTGGGGCATCTCCCAAAAGGAGATCTCGCTAAAACAAAAAAAGTTCAGCGAGGCAAAACGACAGTCCGCGAAAGCGGAGGCTGCGTTGCCAAAGGGGTAAGAAAAATCCCTAATCATGTTGCTTAGGGATTTTTTTTATGTGTTGCCGGGAACAAGCGCCAGAACTCTTCTTTCCTCATTCCGCTTCCCCGCCGCCCCCTAAGCAATCAATAAAAAGGCAGGTGTATGATGATCTCATTAATGACACAACCTATTTCAGTCCTCTTCCTGAGTGTTTTGGGCGCGGCTTTTCTTTTTTCCATAACCTTTGTTTGGGCCCTTGCCAGACTGTTCTCAGCTTTCCGGAATCGAAACAAGAGAAAAAAAGGCCTGGTGAATGAAAAAGAACTCACGCTCCTGCGCCAACAGAACGGTGTTCTGGCCACGCAACTGGAAGATCTTAAGAAAGAAATCTCGACAACCCAGCAGGCAAAACAGAAAACCGAACAGGACCTCCAGGCTCTAGCTCAAAAACTGACCACAGCCGAAAAGGGCATGAAAGAAAAATCGGATGAGTGGCTCGCTCAGCACCAGAAAGAATCCAAATTGAGCAAGGATCTTTCGACTCTGGAGCAACAGATTGAGAAACAAACCGAACAACTCAAAGAAAACCAGGCCATCATCCACAAGCAAGAACGAGAGAAGCAGGACGCTAAACAAGGCAGCGCGAAAGAAAGCGAAGCGCTCAATCAAAAACTTGCGCTCCTGCACAAAGAGCTGGATCAATCGCAAGCATCCAAAGAAACCGTGCTCAAGCAGCTCACTGTCTCCCAGGAAGAAACCAAACAAACAACCAAAAACCTTGCCGAAGCCCTCAAGGAATGCGGAAAGCTAAAAGACGTCTGCGCAAAACAAGCAGAAATGCTATTGGATACCGACCAAAAAGCCAAAACAAACCACGAGCGTTGTGAAAAATTGAATCGGGATAATGCCGATCTGGAAAAACAACTCAGTGATGCCCGCCAGATGGCCAAGGGCGAGCTGCAAAAAGCACAGGATAACCTTCAGGAAAAAGACGCAAAAATCAAGGCCCTGGAGCATGCCATGGCTTCAGAAAACGGACGCAAACAAGAGCTGGAACGCCGGATGCAGGAAAGTGAAGCACTTAAACAAGAACTCGCTGACCTCCGGCAACAAGCACATCAAGCTCAAACCGACATCAATACCGTCATTTCAAAAAAAGATGTCGCAGAAAAAGCACTCCAGAGCTTGAAAAAAGAAAATCTGGATCTGGCCGCAGAACTCAACGAAGCCCGCGACATGGCCAAGCAGTTCGAAGCCCTGAAACAAGAAGCAAAACAAAAAGCTCAGGATTTGGAAAAAGAGGCTGCCGAGGCTGTGGCTGCAGAGCTCAAGCTCCAAGAAGAACTCAAAGAATATGAGGAGGAAGCCGAAACCCTGCAGAAACAGTCCGAAGAAGCAATCTACTCAAAAAATCATATCGAAAAGGAATACAGGAAACTTCAGGTTGTGTTCGAAGAGGAACAAAAGAAACTGGCGGCCCTTTCAGAACAAAAATCAGCCCTGGAAGAAAAGATAAAAGATACCCAACAGCAAACCATGGATTCCCTGAATAAACCGTGGACAAAGAAAGAGGGCGACCAGGATCTTCAGACAGACAAAATGCCCAATGCCATCCAAGCCTGGTTGCGGCGATTCACATTCAGCCATGTCGGAGAACGCATCTGGATCACCAGGGATGAATTTGATGAAGTCGTGCAACAAATGAATAAAAATCAGGACGCGGGGGTTAACGAACAAAAGCACAACGTTTCGTAAAAAGGATTTGGGAGGAGGGAAAGGTGAATTCCAACGATCACAAGCATGTTTCCGGAGAACATCGCAAGAGCGCACGGGTCGAGACACCCTTTGTGGAGTACATCCTGCAGGAAAAACCGTGTGCAAAAAAATCCGGTTTTGCGAACAACATCAGTGCCTCCGGCGTATGCCTTCTGTTAAGCGAATATGTCAAAGTCAACGCATGTGTCTCGTTGACGATCTACCTCATTGACGGCGGTAAGCCTATAGATGTCAAAGGCAAAGTTATCTGGGTCAAGCCATCACCCGTCAGCAAAAACCGCCATGAGGCAGGCATCGAATATATGGATTTGCACAAAAAGGACCAGGAGAGGATCCTGCTCTATGTCATCCGGGCCCTCAACACGAAAACCTGCCTTGCGACCATCGATTCTCCAGTCTAAAAACCAGTCATAAAATAATTGACGCCGAACGCATAATACAGTAGCATAAACAAGAGCTTGGCGATCAAAAACTAACCCAAAGTCCAGAATGTATTTTCTTAAAGATCATAATATTTTCCTTTTCTTGGTTCAAATTTTCTTGTTGCTGGGACTGGCCCGGGGATTGGGCGAACTATTCCGCAAATGGAAACAGCCACCTCTGACCGCTGAAATCCTGGTCGGCGTTTTATTCGGACCGACAATCCTGGGTAGATTTTTCCCAAACTTCCATCTATTTTTATTCCCCCTCGATATTGCCCAACAAAACATGTTCGAAACCGTTGCCTGGCTAGGGGTCTTGTTTCTTTTAATGGAAACAGGCCTAGAAATAGATTTTTCAAGCGCCTGGAGACAGCGCGGTGATGCGTTAAAAATTGCCTCGTCCGATATTATCATTCCCATGATTATCGCCTTTATCCCGGCTTTGTTTTTGTCTGATTATTATCTCGTAGATGCGAATCGCCGCTTGATATTCGCTTTTTTTATAGCCACGGTCATGACCATAAGCGCCATGCCCATCACAGCGCGCGCGCTGCATGACTTAAGATTAACAAAAACTGATTTGGGCTTCCTGATCATGACCGCCCTTTCAGTCAATGATATCATCGGCTGGCTGATCTTCACAATTGTCCTGGGTATCTTTATGCAGGCTGTATTCAATATGGCAGGCATATTTGCGATATTTTCTTTTACTCTAGGATTTGCTATTTTCTGCTTGACGATCGGCAGGACTTTTGCCAATCATGTGATTTCAAAAATCAGAGATAATAAGATGCCGGAGCCGGCGACATCGCTTACTTTTATATGCCTTTTAGGATTTCTATGTGGGGCCATAACCCAGAAAATCGGGATTCATGCGTTGTTTGGTTTTTTTATTGCAGGAGTCATGGCAGGCGGAGCGCCATCGCTTCCGGAAAGAACTCGCCAGGTAATTTCACAGATGGTTTATGCGATTTTCGTGCCGTTATTTTTCGTCAATATTGGATTGAAAGTCGATTTCTGGAAGAATTTTGACCTTTTTCTCATCACCTTACTGACCTTCGTTGGCATAGGAGGCAGATTTTTAGGTGCCTGGATCGGCGTCAACCTTACCAAGCTCGACAAAGTAAATAGACTCCCCATAGCCATTGCGCACATACCGGGCGGCGTGATGGAAATAGTGGTGAGCGTACTTGCCCTTGAATACAAACTCATCACCGAAACAGTGTTTGTGGCAATAGTTTTTGGTGCAGTTTTTTCGTCCATACTACTCGGGCCATGGTTGAATCATGCTATTAAGAAGCGCAAAAAAATAAGTATCCTGGAATTCTTCTCGCAACGAACCATCATAGCAGAATTAACAACACCTAGCAGAGATGAGGCAATCCATAAACTTTGTGAAACTGCTTGTGAATTAGAAGGGATTGCGGATACAGATAACCTATATTCACTTGTGCTGCAGCGAGAAAATGCCATGGGAACAGCCCTGGAAGAAGGAACAGCGGTTCCTCACAGCAGAATTCCCTATATCAAAAAACCACTTGTTGTTTTTGGTAGATCCCTTCACGGAATTGAGTGGAATTCGCCTGACGGCAAACCAATAAATTTTATTTTTCTGATACTCATTCCTTTCAAAGAAGATGTCCAGGTGCAAATTCTGGGCGCTATCGCAAAGGCCGTGAGCAATAAAGAAACCAGGGACACCCTCATGCTGGCTCCCAATAAGCCGGAATTATGGAACGTGCTGCAACGGGTGTTTGCGACAGAAGATATTGTCAAACATTGAAGACACACACAGATATTTCTCAAATTCAACCTTGACAAATAAAGCTTGAGTGAGACAATACGAACATGGATTTTAACACACCAGAGGAACTCTTAAGGCAAGGAAGAGAATTCATCAACATCCCCAACAAAGTTGTGTATTGGGGCATCATGGTTTTCTTCTTGGTCATCCTTGTATTTTCCAGTTTTTACACCATCGGTCCGGATGAAGTCGGCGTGATCCGCCGGTTCGGCAAATACACGGCAACAACATCTCCTGGCCTGCACCTCAAGCTTCCCTTCAATATCGATAAACTCAGCAAAGTCAAGGTCACCTACGTCTATAAAGAAGAATTTGGCTTCCGGACGGTGCAGCCCGGCGTCAACACAAGATATTCCCCCCAGCGGTTCCTGGACGAATCTGCCATGCTGACAGGCGACCTCAACATCCTGACCGTTGATTGGATCGTCCAGTTCAAAATCAAAGACCCCATCAAACTCTTGTTCAACATCCGTGATCCCCGCGAGACCCTTCGCGACGTTTCCGAAGCCATCATGCGGCAGGTTGTGGGTGATTATTCCGTCAGCGAAGTATTGACCACGCGCCGGCTGGAGATCAACCAGGAAGTCCAGGAAAAAATTCAAATGATTCTCAATGGCTATGGGAGCGGCATCGAAATCCTGACCGTCAAGCTCCAGGATGTCAACCCGCCGGACCAGGTTAAGCCTTCTTTCAATGAAGTCAACGAGGCCAAACAGGAAAAAGATAAAATGATCAACCAGGCCTGGGAGGCCTACAACAAAGTAATTCCCAGGGCGAGAGGCGAAGCAGAAAAAACCATCCGCGAAGCCGAAGGTTATGCCCTCAAGCGGCTCAATACCGCCCAGGGAGAAGCCGAAAGATTTATTGCGACGTGGAACGCCTATAAGGATTCAAAGCAAGTCACGCGCAAACGCCTGTATCTGGAGACACTTTCTGAGATCCTGCCGCGGGCAGCCAAAGTTTACATTTTCGACCCCAGAGAAAAGGGTGTTTTGCCTCTGCTGCACTTGGAGAAAAAAGGTGAATAAAATTCACAAACTCTTAAAATTAACCAGCATGTTGATCGCCTTGGTCCTTTTGGGTGTTTTGACCGGCACCCTTTATACCGTTGATGAAACCCAGCAGGTGATCATCACTCAATTTGGAGAACCCATCGGCGAACCCATCAAGAACGCCGGCCTTCAAATCAAGATACCTTTTATTCAAGTCGCCAACTATTTTGACAAACGCGTCCTGGCCTGGGATGGCGACCCCAACCAAATCCCCACAAAAGACAAAAGATATATCTTTGTTGACACGACCGCCCGTTGGCGGATTGTCGATCCCCTGAAGTTCATGCAGTCTGTTGGTAATGAAATTGGCGCTCAGGCCAGGCTTGACGATATCATAGATGCGGCCACGCGCGATTTTGTCACAAGCCATGAACTTGTGGAAACCGTGCGCAATTCCAACCGCTTGCTGGAAAAAAGAGAAGAAGAAGCCTCAGAAGAAGAAGGGGATCTCTTTGCTTCCGAAGCCATCGAACGCATCCAAGTCGGCCGCGATGCCTTGACGCGCGGCATTCTCAAGCAGGCCTCCGGCATTATGCCACAATACGGCATTGAATTGCTGGACGTACGCATCAAACGCATCAACTATGTCGAAGACGTCCGGCAAAAAGTTTACGACCGGATGATCTCCGAGCGAAAACGCGCCGCAGAACAATACCGCTCCGAAGGACAGGGTAAAAAAGCGGAAATCGAAGGCCAGATGAGCAAGGAATTGCAAGAAATTCAATCTATCGCCAAGAAAAAGGCTTTGATGATTATGGGAGAGGCCGATGCCAAGGCCACGACGGTTTATGCGGATGCCTACAACAAAGATCCGGAATTTTATTCTTTTCTGCGCACCCTGGAAGCCTACCGTGACAGCATCAATCCATCAACAACCATGGTTTTGACGACAGACAGCGAATACTACCATTTTCTTAAATCCAACCAGGAATAAGTATTTATCCCCATGATTGAAAAAAGAATGTTTGCCCGGTTCCCGGCGGTCGGCATCAAATATGAGTACGCATCACAAAACAGGCATAGCCATGGCTCGTGCAAAGATATCAGCCTCGGGGGTGTCAGAATTCCAGAGCCGGTCTCCGAAGGCGAAAACATTTTTTTAAAATTATTCTTCCAGTCGGAAAGACTGCCTTCAAAAATAGAGGGGCAGTGCGTGTGGAGTAACAACGAAAACTCTGGAATAAAATTCGTTAACACAGCATCCTACAGACCCACGCTGGTCCACATCAGATCCTTCATCGGCCGGTCCAGCTAACCGCACTAAGATCCCTTTCCTTGGTGAACAAAAGCCGAAATCAATTCAAACCTATACACCTGGTCATCGTCATCGTTTTGTTTCTGGTTTACGGTTTTTCGATCGTTTATGTCTCTGCACTTTTACGCAAAACAACAGAGCCCCAGGTCGTCGAATCAGTTGTGTATTTTAGTCCTCTTCCCGACGAAACTCCACAAGCACAAGAAGATAAATTGAAACGGGCCTTAAGTCAATCTCTGCGTCAATCACAGCTGGACACGAAATACCAGGAAGATGTTTTAGAACAAAAGAAGGACGCGCGAAAAAATGAGGTCAAGCTCGAGGAATTCAAGAAAGACCATGACGAGCTTTTGCTGGAACGCCAATTGAACATTACCCACTAATGAAACATGGAAACCCCCTCGGCAAGCCCAAGGCACCTAGAACAACCCAGCATGATGTGGTTAACGGGCTTGCCAATCCAGTGACATCCCGCCGAAGCCCTCTTTCTTCAGTCATGCCCGGTCAAGGTGGAGGCATTTTGCAAAGGCGGGACAAATTATTCTGGGTATTTGCCCTCTCTAGCGCGGTCTACTTCACCCAGGGCATCGAAACACTCCCCTCCCAGGGCCTGTTTTATTACCTCAAAGATTCCCTGAAATTCTCGCCCGAACGGATCATGGTCATCTCAAGCCTGGTCACGTTTGCCTGGTTGGTCAAGCCGCTCATCGGCTATGTGATCGATAATTTCCTGAACAAAAAAATCTGGATCTACATTGCCCTTGCCTCCAGCATTGCCCTGGCTCTGGTCGTGGGCTTGAACAACCTTCCGCTGACTGTTCTCATCGCTATCCTGGTCGTCAGCTCCGCCTGGACAGCCTTCCGGGACGTGGCGGTGGACGGCATCATGTGCGTGGAAGGCAAAAAATTTGAGGCCACAGGCCAGATTCAGAGCGTTCAGTGGATATCGATTTCCGTGGCAGCGCTTCTGACCGGAATAGGAGGGGGCTACATCGCCGAAAAATGGGATTACAGAGCAGCGTTCCTGTGCCTGGTCCCCATCTACATCCTTGTGGGCGTCGTGGCCTATTGTTACAAAACCAAAGAGCCCTTCAGGAACGAAACGCGCTCGAAGTTCATCGCGGACATGAAAACACTGTTCAGCGACCGCAGGTTGCTTGTGACAGGCCTTTTTGTGTTCCTTTATAAATTCTCACCGTCCTTCGGCACGCCGCTTTTTTTCATCCAGAGGGATGTCTTCCAATGGAGCAAAATCTGGATCGGGACACTCGCCACCATCGGCACGGTCTTTGCCATCATCGGAGCTCTTTTTTATTTCAAATACAGCAAAAAAATCAATATCAAAAAGTGGTTGTTTTTCTCTGTGTTTTTGGGCGC
>JAZDLY010000169.1:0-11210 GCA_043801485.1 Candidatus Omnitrophota bacterium
AGCCAGTTTTCCGTCGGGAAATTGCAAGATATCATCCACCGCGCCAAAGAGTGTGGCGTCTAAATCTTTGTCATAAAACCTTATTCCGGAAAAGTTGCTCCTCCACTGATCAAGCAGATCTTGGTTGGGAAAAAGCTTAGCCGGGATATTATGAGCTATGAGCAGCGGATGAGGCTCGCCCTTGCTGCGGTATTTATCAAACTCCCCCTTCAAAAGCACGTCTACCGCCGAGTTTAAGGCGTAAGGATAGGGCGGCGGACGCTTTACCCCTTGTCGCTTATCCAGCCAAAAACAGCAAGGACATTCCAAAAATAAGTTCAAGGAGTTGGGAGAAAGCTGAATCGGTTTGTTATTAGCCATACAGTCTTTTGAAATTCTGCGTCGCCTCGGCTAAAATGAGACCGAAAACAATCCAAACAAAAAAACCAAACATTATGGCTTGAGGAGTCATCGCAAAATGAGCGATTAAAGAAGGAATTGCTCCCAAAAAACCAAGGCAGGCTATCCCGTAAAATACGCCCGCCAACCAAATATTGGGACGAGGCCACCTCTTTACGATCAGAGAAAATATTATTCCTAAAATCCCGCCCAGAATGGCATGGGACCAAAAAATCACCAGCCTGTCAGTCAGGCCGATCAAGGCAAACAAAGCCGAGGGGCCGGCAAATTCAATGTAGACCAAGTCAATAAACATCCCCCCTAACATACCGGCCAGCAATCCGCCTGAAATATTTTTTAACTTAAGCATTTTTTCTTCCTTCATTCTAGCATTTTTTTGTAAATACGGTAAAGATCTAATTCCAATATAAAAGCCCTGAAGTTTTCACTTAGGGCTTAATTCAATTTTATCTGCGGCTTTGGGGCCGACATAGCTTCTTTTTAGGGAATTTTGATGACAATATCAGCCTGACTCAGCTGCGGCGATACGAATCTTTCATAGTTGGGCAGCACCTTTTGGTGCCATTCCCGTTCAACCTGTTCTTTGGAAACGCCGAAACGAATCGTATCTCGCTCAATACGACGCTTAAGACAGGTATCCATGTCAGTATCAATATAAACCTTAACCATATCTCGCCAGCATTCATCTGCCAGAGATATAACAAACAGGCCTTCGGCGATTATCACGGGACTAGCTTTAATAAGCCGAAGCTTATCCGGAACTCGTTTAGCTTTCACGATATCGTAGCAAGGCGTCCGGGCATCTATCCCGCTGACTAGCGCATGCAGAATCTTCAAGAATTCCATATAATGGTAAGAATTGACGGTATCGAACAGCTTCTGACCTTCTTCGTTGCGCGGCAAGCCGGGATCATCGATGTCTTTGAAGAACTCGTCCAACGACAATACGGACACTCCTAATCCCTGCCTATGAATCTTTTTTTTCAATTCAAGGGCCAGAGAAGTTTTGCCGGAACAACTGGCTCCGGCAATCAAAACCAAGACCGGCTTTTTTGATCGCTCGATCAAGCGAAGTATTTCTTTCACGCTTTGTCTCCTTTCCGAGAAGTAACTAATGTCGCTCTCGTTTTTATTGCATTGTCAAAGGACTTTCCCTTAACGAACGATGCATAAATATAGCATAAAATCATGAAACGTCAATAAAAATAAAAGTTCCCTCAAGATTAAAACCTAAAGGGAACTTGTGATAATGTTGCTCTTTTAGAGCCTTTCGCCCCCGATCCCGGTCGGCACCTTGGTGCGACCCTTGAAGGGGTTGTTGGTCGGAGAAGTCAGTTCGTCCCAGGGTATCTGGTTGCCCAACATGATCATGGCACCCAGATAAGCGTACTCGGTATTGCCACTGGGCACTTTGGGCAGCTCCATGATGCCCAGAGCGTATTTGGTCAGGTTCCTTTCGAGCCTGACGTAGTCCGCTGACACGCCCACTCCGAGCATCTTGAGCATCTGTTCCTTGTTGGCGGCGCCGATTGCTGCCGGCAACGCTTCGTCTTCCAGGACCGACTTGATGCGGCTGGCGTCGTAGGCCAGAGCCCGAGCGACAGGAATACCCATGCCGGCGAAGGCCTTGTTGATGTTGTTTACAACACTTTCTCCCGCATCTCTGATGCCGCCGGTATCGGGCGGTTGCATCATGCCGGGCGGCAAGACGCCGGCGCCACCGCTCATCTGTCCCATCATCATCGCTGCGATCATACCAGGATTCGCGACGGTGGCGGTCCACCCCTCATACCATCCCCTGAGTTGCCCGTGAAACGAGGTCAGCGACGGCCAGAGAGTGTCGTTGAGTCGGGTAAGGAAAGCGGACTTCCGCTTCTCGCTTACGAAACGGCCATCGACACCGATGGCGGCCAGGACTTCGGCGTAGCTACGCTGGACGACGACCTTCTGCAGTTCGTAGAATTTCGGAGTACAGGGCTGGTCGAGTTTCTCAGCGAAGGCTTCCATCTGCTCCACAAGAGTGGCCGGCAGATCGTAGAGCCTAGCGCGAGACGCAAGGGCGGCCCGAATGGCCGAAATGACCTCGGTGGTCGCGACCCTCAGCTCTCCACCAATTTTGAGCATGGCGACAAAGCTCTCTTCGTCCGGCACAGAAGGCAGAACGTCGAAAGATGGCCCGCGCGCTTCGGTGGCCGCAGCGGTCTGCTGAGATCCCCTGAGCAAGGAGAGGTTCTTGCGAACAACTCCTTTGGGGATATTCAGCGGGTCGGCGATCAAGGCATCAATGATCTCGATGTCAGGCGAGGCCGCGGGGTCGGCCAATACGGCCAAGGCGGCGGCCCCGGGTTCTCCGCAAATCTTCTTCAAAGCGTTGGCAATCTCGTCAGCGGTCTTGCCCACTTCAGTGGCAAACACCACTACCCTCTCTCCCCACTGTTTGGCCTCTTTTTCGTCCATGGTTTCCTCCTTCAGAAATTAGTTCCTCAACTATGACACGTCTTTTCCTAGTGGATACCTCCTTTCCGATATCGATATTGATATTGGGAAAAATCTAGTCATAAATTAACAAACAATCAGTATTTTGTCAATAGTAATAATTTATTGACAAATCCGACAAATGTGATAATAAAAATGTACGTTTTTTTATGTTCTTTGACAACATAATAATATTACAAAAACGATAGGAGGAGTGATTTCCATGATGAAGATAAAGAATGGTTCTCGCGTCTACCAAATTAGCAAGCAAGTGGGAGGGTCTGGCAACTATCGTCTTTATTTGTGTATGCAAGCCGAGGCGAACCGCCAGTGCTTACTGCAGATCGTAACGGCTGCAGAATTTAACGGCGAACTCCAGCTTTCCGCGTACATCCTCAAAGAGCTCCAGCGTCGCGCCGATGAACTTGAGAAAGAGTATGAGGCCGTAAAAAAGGATCCCAAGGTTCTGCTCAACTATCAACTCGAATTTCCCGAAATGGTGGACAGTTTTGTCTGCCAGGAACAAGGAGGAAGGCAGATTAATATCTTGGCCTTCCGGAATGTAGAGGATGTCAGCAAAATGGTGCCGCTGGTTAACATCACTGAAAAAGAAAGGCTTCGCGTCGATCTCAGAACGAGCGCGTGGATTATGGGTAAACTTTTGAAGTTGCTCACCTTCGCGCATAGCGAAGGAATCTCAGTCGGCCTGATCAATGGAAACAATGTCCTGATCGTGCCTGATCAGCATTACGTGCTGATCTTCGACTGGTCGGCTGCGCAGATAAACCCTGAAGCGGTCCCGATCGAAGTCCGCCGGCAAGATATTGCTCAAGCAGCTCAGGCAGTCGTTTGCGTTCTGGGAGGAGACCCGCAAACAGGCATCATACCGAATGATGACGATAAGACTTTTGACCAATACATCGATTATCTTCTGCGCTTGGCCCATGGCAGCGAAAGCAATGCAAAAAAAGCGCACACGACGTTCTACAAATTGATCGACTCACTTTGGAAAAGAGAGTTTTATCCCTTCACCACCAAACCCTTAGGCAAAAATGAAGAGGAGGAATAGACAATGGGATATCACACGCTTTCAAGAGATGCTTATACTGGCGTTCGTGACAGTGCCACTCGAGGTGGCCAAAAGAGCGCCACGGACGATGCCGAGGTGCGCATGAGGCAAGGAAAAGGACTGGACCCGTTAGTCGATCCGAAAGGCCCGGCCCATCTCGGTCCCATTCGCCGGTCTCGGCCCCGTTTTGAAAAACAGGGCGACCTCTGGGTTTTGACCCGCGGCGTTCCGATGGCCGAAGAGACTTTGCTGGACACTACCGGGTCTATGGGACGAAACGTCGACATAGCTTTTGATGTCCTCCCGCACGCTTACGAAATGCTGACCAGTGGAGGCAGACCGGTCTTGGGCCGATACGACCCTCAGATCGCCACCGCGATTTTCAACGACGTCGAAGACAGCGGCGTTCCCGTACTCTGCCGCACTCAATTCGAGATGGACGAGAAAATCGCTCTCCAAATGACCCGCTTGGTACCCGGACGGCAAGGTCAAGGCAACGGCAAAGAAGACTCGCAATTCGGGCTCTTTGCCGCCGCCTACCTCACTGCGGCCTCCATCAACCTGTACGGCCTGAAGTATTATCACTTCACCGTATCCGACGAACCGACCGTTGAAACGATCAATCTGTCGTGGTTGAAAAAGATCTTCGGAGACGAGGTGCTGGAACAGTCCCAGGAAAGCGGTTTCCACTTCAACGCCAAAAGCCTGCCCGACACTGCGAAAGTGATCACAGACCTACAGACAAAGGCCCACGCATTCTTTTTGCAAGTCGGCGATCGCCCGGACGTCAAACGCCAATGGATTGACATGTACGGAGCAGACCATTTCGTCATGCTTCCCGGAGGAGGCACTGAATACCTCCATTACGTGAAAGCCGTTATCTGCGGCCTCACGGAAGGCGTACTGGATTTGAATTCCGCGGCTGAGTTTCTCCACGAGCACAAGGTCCCGTCTGCCGACGCTAACCGGATCGTTCGGGCAGTAGCCCATATTCCGCTCGGCGCGCAAACGCTATGCCCCAACTTCAGCAAGATTCCCAAGACTGGCGACCTTTTTAAGGACAAAACTGACCTTTGGCCCACCGACCAGAGCGACATGTCTGACAAAACAAAGACCGATTCCAAAGAAGGGCCCACCTGGCTCTGAAAAAACTACAAAGGGAGGTGACGGCGATGACAAACAAAATCTACGCCGTCACCGACCTTGGTCCTGGTGACGGTGGGAAAGGCGGCGTGGTGCACAAAATCGCCACAATGATGCACGCCCACACGGTTGTAAAAACCGGCGGAGCCCAAGGAAGCCACGGCGTTTGCACCTCAAGGGGCGAACGCTTTGCCTTCAGCCAATGGGGCTGCGCCACGTTTGAAGGAATCAAAACGCATATTTCCTCGCGCATGGTTGTTTCACCGGAAGGTTTGCTCAATGAAGCCGATGCTCTGCGATACCAACAAGGCATCCACGATCCTTTTCACCTGCTGACGATTGACGAAAAGGCCATCTGCGCCACATCGCTGCACGGAATTGCATCGCGCCTGAAAGAAATGGCGCGGGGCAGTAATCCTCGCGGCACAATCGGCACCGGAGTTGGCGAAGCTTATCGTTATTCGCAGCGATATCCGGATCTGACGATTCGGGTTGGCGATCTCTCGCGACCCGATCTCAAAGATTTGCTCGCTGCCGTCCGCGAACGGATACGCTGCGACCTTAATCCGGTAATTGAAGGAGGATTTCTACCTGACGATCGTGAGGCCGTGGAAAAAGAAACTGTTCTTCTCAAAGACGACGGTTTCCTTGACCACATCGCCAATCGCTTTCGAGAAGCATCCAAACTAGCTAAGATCGTTGACCATGACTATCTCGGACGGGAAATTCTTACCCAAGATGGCGCAATCGTGATCGAGAGCTCGCACGGAGTGCTGACAGACCATTATTACGGTTTCCATCCGCATACCAGCGCGATTCGAACCTTGCCCCGCTTTACGCACGCCATGCTTAAAGAAGCAGGTTATCGGGGAGAAATCGTAGATATCGGAGTTTTCCGAGCCTACGCAATCCGCCATGGTGCCGGTCCTCTGCCGACTGCCGATCCGAATATGACAGAAAACCTTCTGCCAGGTAGTCACAAAGAGCATAACCGCTATCAAGGCGAAGTGCGCGTCGGTCCGCTCGATCTCGTCTTGCTTCGTTACGCAATCGAGGCTTGCGGCGGGCCAAGCGCATTCAAAGGATTGGCCGTTACCTGGTTCGATCAGATCTTGGCTAATAAAGAATGGCGCATTTGCGATCGCTACATCAGCACAGATGCAATTGATATTCAAAAGAGAGCGGAGGACAATGAGCAGCTGAAACATCAGGAAGCTCTGGGCAAACAGCTTATAAGCTGCAAACCAGAAATCACTACCTTAAAAGTTCCTTTGACGACCGGGCTAGACGAGCTCTACTCGTTTTGCGCTGGCGTCCTTGGAGAAAAACTGAATGTCCCAGTTCGAATGGTCTCGTTCGGACCAACCGAACAGGACAAAATTTGTAAATAAAAAACCGTCAACGAAAGTTGACGGTTATTATTTTTCATTAAATAAAACGGGAATCTTCGGCAGAAACACTCTGCTGACAAAGAGTCTGGCGGCTAATTGCCTGTATCCTGAATCCCAGAATACGCTCTGGCCGTCGATTCCGTCGGCATGAGGAGTGTGAATGCCGCCTTGAGGCGGGAAAAAACGCTTGTAACCCTTATGCATCAATCTGTACTGCAGGGCGCTTTGTTCCATATCTTCTAGGCACAACCTGTGCGCGTCTCTCCGCATATACGGAACAAGCAATTTTTCACACAGTTCGCGCATCACATCTTTGTTACCCAGCCAGGCGGCACCGAATAAAATATGCATCCAGTGACTTTCGCCAAGCGATACGTCCGGCTTATCAAAGTCGCGAACTGAAAGCTCGTCCCCTTTCTTTTCAAGCCAGAATTCAATGATTTCAGCGCTCCGGATCCTTTCGTGTACGAAAGTCTCTCTGAGCAGCTCTTTCAGTCTCGCCCTCTTTATAAAAGGCGTTCCCGGTCTAACGAATACGCTAAGATCTATATCCGAGCTTTCTTCGCCGTAGCCGTTAAGACCAGAGCCGAACATCAGCACCACCGGATAGATTAGTTGCGACAGTTCCGCGTTCAATTTGACCCTGTCGATCATATTCTGTATGTCGCGCACTTCCTCCTTCATCAGTTCCAGATTTTCAGAAAACGGGCCGGCCAGTTTGGGAATAAAAATTCTCAATTCTGCCAACTGTTCGTCTCTGACGATACGAAGCTGATGGAAATGACGAAAAGATTTCAAAAGAGTTTCTTTGACATTTTGATCAGCGTCTTCCCAGAGTTTCAGCAAAACCGCTGCGTAACGTTCGTAGAGTTTTTGGGCTTTCTCCGAATCGGTTCGCGCGACAGATTCAATCGCTTTCCTAATTCCCTCTACTAATGCTTGCTTGTTGGCGACACTCGTATCGTAAGAGAAAAAACTCGTCGCCATTTCGTCGGTGAATATACCCCTAAGAATTGTCGCGCTTATATCCTCTCCGAGAGTTTCTATCGCTCTCTCTTTTTTCTTTTCCTTGAGCCAAATCTTTCTTTTCGGCGTGACATCTCTCAATTCCTCCGCTTCTATTCTGGCAGATTCGGCATCCAACCGCCCCTGAGCGGACGCTATCGTCTCAGATGAAGAAACGACAATACGCACTCCGCTATAGATCGAAGCAGATCTCAGATCAGCCAAGGCTGGAATCATGTCAGCCATGCTACCTCTCAGCACTGGATCGCCGCTTTCTGCAATAATCCTCGTGGCGTCTCGAACTTCCAACACTCCCCCTTCAACCAGTTTCGGTATAAGATGGGCGGCTTTTACCACTCGCGGCAAATCACCGACTCGTCTCTCTAGTTCGAGCACATCGCCATCCACAAAATTGGCGCGCACGTCATGCACTGAAAGCAAACGCTTCCAAGCCTTCAGATATATCCGCCTGAAACGATCCGAAGCTTGTTGGATCCTCATTCCGGAAGGATGCCATTTCTTGCTCGGCAAGAACTCGAAGGGCAGATAAAGGACAAGGCGCATATAATCCCAACCGGATTCAAACAGCATGCTTAAGGAATCATAAAGATCCGCCACTTGCTCTTCAGTAAGAAAACCTTGGCTAATCGCGACTTCAATGGGCATGTCCGCCCGCGGCAAAGAATTGACGACGTCTTCAAGACGCTCCTTCAGCTCCCTGCGTTGTCGGATCTGCTCCAAAAAAGCCTTGTCAGACGTGATGCTTGCAGGCCAAAATTCGGCCGCAAGATCGGGATTAAGTAACGATTCTATGGCAACGAAAAATGCCCGCATTCGACACCTCCTTTCTTTATAAATTGTTAAAAAACTGCACTTCAACGAAGTATCATAACTATAAAACAATTAAATTATAAGTCAATGCCTTTAACGTTGACATTTTCCCCCGTTTTACCTATATTAGAAAAAGCTAATTGCTTTTTTACAATTCACATTTCGAGAAAGAAGGAGGGAGAACTATGTCAGATTTCTTCGCATCAAGAGGGGAAAAAGGAACTATTATGACGATTAACGGATTGACGTGCACTTTGAATATGCCCGCGGCTTTGAGGCAACGATTCGGACCAGACAAACAGGAGCTAGCCCAGTCCTTGCCGCCCTACGCTCCACGGCAAGCTTTCGCGGTGGACGAATATCCCGGCTGTCCGCAAAGCTGGATGAGAGGCTCGGCTACCGAAGCGAGCTATTTCGTTCCGGTATTGGCCGAGCACGGTCTATGGCTGGATTTCAACGCTAACGCCAGTCATACCAATCATGTCGCAGCGCTCATCTCCATCCAGGGCATCAATGCCGTTACAGGACAGAAGACCGAACGTCTCAATCTGGAACAATACCGCAGCAAGTGCCCGATTCACAACATCACCTTCGGTCACGAACGATTTTGCGAAAAATGCGGCTACAAATGGGACGCCCAGAACTATCTTGCCAGCAACGCCACCCCGACCGGTTCTTTCTGGATTGACGGCTTCCGGGCCGAAGATGGAGTCACTCGCCAGTTCGTCTTTACCAAAGAGAAAATGCGAGGCATTGCCGCCCAACTGATCGGTACGCAAAGGGTCTTTGCACTCGGTATCGCTTTCTTTTTGAGTAAGGAGCAGAAACCGGCGCCGCCAGTGCCTCGGTACGAGAGACCGCATTCGGCTTCTCATACAGTATTATACGGTAGCAGTGGCCACGATTTTGGAGACAGCCTTCCGAAGACAAGATCTCTTAAGATTAAGAGCCTCGGCAGCCACAACTTGCTCAGCAGCCATTTACCGGAAGACGGCGAATCAGTGCTCTTTTCTCTCGAGGCAGACTCCGATAGAGTGAGAGAAGGAGAACTGGCTTCGACCGTCCTGGAAATCGGCGCCGGAGCCAAGATCGATCAGCGCATCCATCCCGACCCCTGGGATTTGAACTACTGGCAAGAAAAACCTGTCGGCACCATTTACATCAACTACGTCGACGAGAGCTTAGCCGAGAAAATCATTTCCGCTGGGAAGATCGACACAACAGCCGGAGGCGAAGGCTTTCTGCAAGGCCTCAAAGTCGGAGATCCTTCCCCTTCTAAACAGTAAAGAATTAAATTAAAGGAGAGCTTTTCAGCCCTCCTTTTTATTTTCCCTATTCTTCCGTAGTCTTTCCGTCAAAATGCTCTTCATCCCTTTCAGCTTCTTCTTTCGTCTTATGAGCCACGCCGTCACGGTGATTCGGCGGAGAATAAACAGTGTAAATCTTCATTTCCGAATCCTGGCCGTTCAGAATGTTATGTTTTGTGCCAGCCGGGATAACAACGGCAAAGCCATCGGAAATTTCATGCATAATACCGTTCAAAACCGCCTTTCCTCTCCCCTCTTCTATCCTGATAAACTGATCCAAGCCGTGAACCTCTTCGCCAATATCTTCTCCGGGCTTTAAACTCATAACCACCAACTGGCTGTTCTTGGCGGTATACAAAACTTGGCGGAAATCCTTATTCTCTTTCGCCGCTTTTTCAATATTGATTACAAAACCTTTCATATATTTTAAAACCGAGTAAATTATTTTGAAACGACCTTTTTGTTCTCCAATATTTTTGTGGCTGACAGGATTTTACCGTCTTTGTCTAAAACAAAATTTATCACGACTATTTTTATCGGCTTTTTCCCGAGCTTCTCGCGTTCTTTGTTAATTAACGCCGCCGTCTTATAGGTTCCCGGCGAAACAACAATATAATCGAAGTCTTCTTCTAGGGTTGGACCGAATTCGTCTTCTATTTTGGCAATCTTCGCTTTTTTAAAAGATTCTTTGGCGATAAATTCTTCCAAGCCCCTTTCCCTTTCCCGGAATGGTCTCACTTTTCTGATCCTTGATTTTCCGGCCAATTTATCTGAAGTTACACCAATCAGCGTTTCTCCAAGCGAAAAAGCTTTTCTCAAAAGAGTCTTGTGGCCTTTGTGCAGAATATCAAAAGTGCCGCCAACCACCACTCTTTTTTTGTTTTTTTTTGACATCTTCCATTCTAACTCAAATTGAGTGAAAAATAAATCAAAATAAAACGCCTCCTTAAGAAGGGGCGTTGTTTTCTTTGATGACCGCTGGTTTGGGCCTTTCCAATTCCTCGATCGCTTCTTCCAGTTCGTACAGCAGAATCAGGTGCTGCCTGGCAAAGGGCAGATAATACCTTCTCGTCTCCTCGACCTTGAAAGTTATCTTCTTGGCCGGTAAATCCCACATCGTCAAAAGGTTATGAAGCCTGTCAGCCAACTTGATCAGAAAGAATTCCCGCGGAGCATTCTGGAAGCGGCGGCGATAGACCGCCAATCTTTCTTTGTCCGAAGAAAATTCTCTCTTCGTCGGTTTGCTCAGATAATCCACCAGCAAAGCAACTTCGTCGCCAAACTCCGCCCTCACCCTTTCGATGGTCCAGGACGGTATGTCTTCGACGATATCGTGAAGCAAAGCGGCAATAATGAGAATATGGTTTTCGACTCTCAAATAATCTATCAGAATCAGAGCGACGGCCCGCAAATGCTCAAAATACCGTCCGCCATTATCTCTTCCTATGTCACGAAAGGCATCTTTGGCATAATCGTAAGCCTTTTCAATGGCCCGGTATCTCGGATCGGTCGGCGGCAAGAAAGAAGCAATTCTTTTGAAAAAAGCTTTTCGGTCTTCCGCTCCCTTAAGAAGAGGCCTTACCTTCTCCA
>JAZDLY010000171.1:0-3983 GCA_043801485.1 Candidatus Omnitrophota bacterium
CGCCGCGGCCCTGATCGTGTCCGAATAAGACTTCATGGGAAGCACCATGCCGACGGTGATCCTATCCGACTGTTTACTCTTGGCCAGTTCACGCATCCTGGCCAAAGCCTCATTCTGCTCCTTGTTGAGACTTTTCAGACCGAACGGATACCTTGCGGAAATGTTCGTCAAGAATTTATCACGCGCTTTGTTGGAAAGAAGGTCTCCGATGGTCAGAGTCGCTGCCGCCTTTTCATTGATGCGCCTGGCTTCATTAAAGAAGTCTGCGGTGTCTTGCACGAATTGCTTGATCTGAGTGTCACCCTTGTAGCCAATATAGGATATTTCGCCTTTGGCGCGGGCCAGCTCATTTCCGAAATAAGCACCGAACTGAAGATCAGCCACATTCGTGTATTGCAACGGGATAGTCTGATTCGGCATTTCAGTTTTGAGCTGCGCTAATGTCTTGAATGTATTGTTGGCCAAGGTATTGAACTGAAGCCCGTAATGGAGCCTGGCGACATCCTCGTTCTCCAAATTCGTGGTGCTTTGGCTGATCTTTATAATATCGCCAACATCTATTGTTTTGGCCACGCTCTCTATGCCCTGCACAGCTTGCGGAGCATATTGGGCCATGGCGGTTCTGAAGGTTTGAGCGTCATTAAGCCATGAGTTAAATTGTATTGGCGTAATGTCTATAACCCCGATCCTGTCAAACGTACCTGCGATATCAACCAACTCCTGTGTGCCGAGCGTCACAGCGCCGCTATTAAATGTTGCTCTACTTAAATCCGTAAATCCGGTCCCAACCTGACCTTGAGCGCCGACCTGGTCTAAGGCAATCATAACACCAACGGCATTTTCAACAGTAAGAGTTGGCTCAGACAACGTGGCACTGATATCTTGCGGCAAGGCAAACGTCCGTGCCATCATCTCCCGCTTAGCCTGCGGAAGCTCTGACAAAGCTTTGCCTTCGTTATAAATCCTTTCGCCTAAAAGGTTCAACTTGCCTTCCGGCGTCTTATATCCGGCTTTTGTGATTCTCGTCTCCACCTCTCCTTTTATGTCAGCGCGCATCATGGCCGGTGAAGTTTCAAGATGGTGGCGTCCATAGTCCCTTTCCCATTGCCGCATGTGTAAAGCTACCTCAGTCTGCTGCGTAGGCGTCAAGGGTTGGTGTCTGTTCAATTGCTCTTCCGGGATCAAGCCTCTCTTGCCGGATGACGAGAACCTGTCCATCATGCCGCCGATCCTTGTCAGGGCTTCCTGCTGCCTGAGCTCTGCGTCTCTGCCTGAATCCCTGTCTTTGACAATGGAAACCAGGTTGTTGACATTGTGGTGGCTCAACAAAGAATTCCCGATTTCCTGAACAGTCTTATTGACTATTCCCCGTGAAACACCTTCTGTGGCATATGCCTCGATTGTGCTTCTCTGCTGATCATTGAGCCTGGCGTCTTTTGAAGAAATAATCTGCGTTGCCTCGCCGGTCATTCTCCTTGCCGCCAGGACGTCATTGATACCGACTCTCTGGAAGGCCTGCCAAGCATCGGATGTCAGGGCTGCGCCTGCCAAAATCATGTGCGCCTTTTTGCCTATAAGAACCTCATCTTTTAGTTTCCCGCTCCAAGCTGCCAAATTCACGCCGTCCAGGATGGCTTGGCCGACAACAATAATATCCTTCTTGAGACCATCCTTCATGCGCTCCTTAATATCTTCCCTGACTTTTTCTGTGTTTTTCGTTGTCTCCGACAAAACAAAAACCTCATGGTCCTTAAACAAACTAGACAGTTTCGTTCCTAATTTATCGGCATGCGTCTGGTCAAGAGCTGACACAATGATGAATGATTTTTTACCGACAAGATCTTTGACTAAGTCGGGAACGGCATCGGCATAATCTTTTGTCGTCAGCTCGCCCGTTATTTTTCCGCTCTTCCACGGATTTAATTCTCCGCCGTTAACATGGTGCATGTTAAACTTAAGGCCGCCTTGCAGGGTGGGCCTGAATGCATCGGGCGTTCCGGAAAATGCGATGGTGACGCCGACGGATTTGATGATATCGCCCAAACCCGTCTCTCCTTTGGTGAAGTTGTAGAGATTATTGGTGAAGAGCTCCAGTTTTTGCTGGTCCTTCAAGCCCTTTTCGTGCGCAAGTCTCAAGGCCAGGAAGCTCGCCCTGGCATTCAGACCACGGCCTTCGTCTCCCAATTGGGTCTTGAGCATGACTCTGGATGTATTGACATCACGGCTGGAATAACCGAGCATCTCGTTGCCGTTGAGGTCATGCACTTTATAATGCTTGCCGCCGGTCGCATGGTTGTCCCAGGCCCAGGCCAAACCATCCAGCAAAACTCTCAGATCTGTATAGGAGTAATCGACTAATCCAGATTCAGGGTTGCGGTTCCGATCCGCCTTGTAGCCTTCAATGATCTTGTTTTGGATCTCTGTTTTAAAGCGCCAGTTGTCCGTGTAGTTCGTAAAAGCTTCCCGATCAGGCAATCTGCCAACATTCTCTTTCGCGATCTCATACAACCTCTCGCAGGATTTCATGGCCCTTTCAGAAAACTTAAGGGCTTCCCCGGCCTTCTTCGCCTGGTTGCCGCCGGCTTCACTCAGTTGAATCAATTCATTCCACCTGATCCCTTTGGCATCGACTAATTTTGATGACGCTGCCGCGGCCTGGATTTCATCGGATATATAAATCAGGTCTTTGCCCAATGACTTCAAAGCGCCCTGCCGGTCTAAGCGCTTCATCACATTGTTGTCTGTCAGATAAATCTTGCCTTTTTGCAATGCCGGAGGCGCATCAACCAAACCACGGTCTTTTGTCATGCGATACAAATCTGGTTCCGTTAATTTGACAACCTTGCTCTTGGCGGGGTCTTTTTCATTATATAAATCTTTCATGGAAACGTTGTCGTTCAGCAATTCGTTGACGAGCTCCATATTGCTGGAAGAAATAATAATGGCCTTGTTGTTATTGGTCAGCCTTAAAATGGAATTTGCCACAGCAGCGAACGCTTCTGTTTTTCCCAAAGAACAATTTGCGCCGAACACAACACCCGGGTCCAGAATCGTATCGCCAAGCATGTGTTTCTGGGCATAAGCACCGACGTAAGAAGCGGCAAAGATAAGCCAGAATTGGTTGAGATCACGATCAAACGTGCCCTTTCCCTTAACCAAGGCATCTGCATTGTATTTATCGATGTGACTCTTTATTTCAGATGCAACGACCCGAAGAACCTTGGCGTACGGCTTAAGAGCCGGATTTGCGCTGATGTCGTATTTTGGATTGTCAATGAGCTTGTTAATGGCTTGCGATGCATCCTCGCGTAAGCCAACAATTTCCTGGAGCCTTTCGCCAGACGCCTTTTGTTCTCTGATGCGTGTTTCTAATTTTGCGGGTGATTTGAAAGATTGGAACTGTTCTTTTAGGCGGGTGGCGGTTGAAGCATAGTCGGAAACGCGGGGCTTGCCCTGTTCAAAGACAGGACTCTTGTCAGGCAGCTCACCAATTTTCTGCGGCGGCCCTCGTTCGGCTTCCGGCGCCGCTAAGACCTTGCTCTTGAGTTTTGCATCATCCCCCTGCCATTTTTCAATCGCCTTGCCATATCCAATGTTATAGTCATGCGGTCTTCCGAGCGTGGCGCTGATCTCATGAGCAAAAGTATTATGAGCAATAGTATTCTGAGCAATTTTATACGTTGTGAAAATATCGTCGCGGATGTAAATACCTTGCCTGCCGTTATGCGCATCAATGCCCATCTCGCGCATTCTCGTGGCTGCATCACCTGTCACGATATAAATCTTCCCTTCGCGGGCATGCTTCAAAGCTGCCTGATACGCATTGACATCATTGGCAAAATCTCCGCGTCCCTGAAAAGCAATAATAGTATCCCTGACCACGGGATTCCTTATCCCGTCCTGCACGGCAACAACTTCAGGAATTTTCTTCCCGAATCCCTGGGAGATAACCTTATTGATGTCTTTGTTGGAAACCTGCCCGC
>JAZDLY010000003.1:0-10131 GCA_043801485.1 Candidatus Omnitrophota bacterium
TGGTCAAGTGGTTCTATTTTTATCCTTAAATGAGGATATTGTCAAGGAAAAAATTTTTTCCAGTTCCAGGACATGGCTCTCCATGGAAAAGACAGACGATGATGCAGCTCTCCGCGCCCCTAGCGTCTTCGGATGATCGATGAGACGTCTGATATGATGCAAAAGATCCTCTGCGTCGTCGGGACGAACCAGAGGAAATGCCGGAAGATCACACAGGAGTTCCGGAATGCCGCCGGTGTTCGTGGCCAAAACAGGCGTGTTGGTCGCCAGGGCCTCCAGAATGACCAGCGGAGCATTCTCATGCCAGAGAGACGGCACAATGAGGACATCGATGTCTCTGAAGACCTCCTGCCATTGGTTATGTTCAAAAGGCGGCTGGAACGAAATGTTTTTGTTTCTGGCAGAACGGCGTAAATGTCGGGGATAATTCAGAACCCTACCTTTATAAGAGCCCTCCTGCCCGAAAATTTTCAGAGTGGCGCTTGAATTGTGAAGTTGGTTAAAGCTTTTGATCAGGACATGGGCGCCTTTGGCAGGAAGGAGATTTCCGATAAAAGCAAATCTTAAAGATTCACTTTTTGATTTAGCTTTACTTTGGGCTTCGGGGATGCCGTGCGGCAGATGGATTATTTTTTCCTTGGGTACCCCTGCCTCAATGAATTGATGGCGTATGAATTGGGAAGGCGCCAGAAAAAGGTCGATGAGACCGCAGGTTGCCAGCATCCGCTCCCGGCGATCTTCCAGAAGGCGTTTGGATTTTCTCGGGTTGCTCTGCGCCAGGGCCTGGTAGAACCGACGGCCGGCGTCGATCAGTGGGGACGGAAAATTCTTTTGGAAAAGGCGCAGGACATAAGAAGAAACATTCAATTGGTAGCCGACACAATGGATGCAATCACCAACACAGGCATTGCCGCAGAGCTCTTTATTGTTCTTGAACCGTTGCCCCTGGGGGCAAAGAAGCCAGTAATCGTGGAGTGTCAGGACGATCGGGATGTTGCGTTGTTTGGTCTGTTCTGCGATGCCCGTGCTGGTGTGCATCAGATGCTGGATGTGCACGATATCCGGCCGGACGTCATCAAGGAGGCGACCAAATGCGGCATCGACGCAAGGGTCGCTGTAGGTATTCACGAAAGAGCCATGTTTCCTGAAAGTCATGTTGATGGACGCAATTTCGATGTTTCCCTGCCGCGATTTGGTGACCGAATATTCTTTGAGCTCAGGCCGGCATATCCGGTGAAATACGCAAACCTGATGTTTGTCAGAAAGCTTGCGGCTGATCATTTTGGTGTAAACCTCTGTGCCGCCGGGCGCCATGGAATCGAAGCCGTGAATAACTTGAAGGATTTTCATGAGATTTTTTGCCTGATCATTCGGCGTTTTTCAAGCATGCGCGGGGTCAGGCGTCGGAGGTCCCGGAGAGCTTCTGGGGTGTTCGGATTTGTGAGCCATAAAAAAATCAGACGCGGAACATCATAAAAAAATGCATAAAGCATAAATCGAAACCATCCGGCGGCGGATTCGTTTTTGAGCAGGAGAAAATATCTGTTCCGGAAGGTCAGGGCTCTGAAGTGGTCATTTTTTGTCCTGGAGATTCCGCCGCGATGCGTGGCTTCTAGATTTGGTAAGTAGACTGCTCTGTAATTCAAAAGTTGCGCGCGCCAGGCCAGGTCAAAATCTTCAACGCCAAGAAAGAAGTCTTCATCAAAATATTCTTGTCCGCAGCGGATGGCCTCCAGCATGGATTTTTGATAGATCGCACAAGCCCCGCAGGCTCCCCAGGCGCCTGCCGGGAACAGGAATGTTTTGCGGGCATCCAGCCCTCTCCCCCTGTCAAAAAATCGTCTCAACATGGTTAGATCCAGCCCTGTTGAATCAATGAAGCCCTTTTCGTCAATAATTTTGGGAGCAATCATACCGATATCAGGCGGAAGGTTTTGGATATTTTTTTGCAGTTGAACCAAAAAATCAGGATCCAGCCGGATGTCGCTGTTGGCAGCCAGGATTGTTGCGGCCTGGGCCAAGGAAATGCCCTGATTGAGGGCTGTGCCATAACCGCGGTTGGTGTCGTTTCGGATCAATCTGGCCTGGGGAAATTGCTTCTGCACGATGTTGGCCGTCTGGTCACCTGAGGCATTATCGATCACCAACAATTCGATATCCGCGCGCAGTTGCGGCAGAATCGACTGCAGGCAAGCCCCGATGGTGTTTGCCGAGTCATGCGTCACAATGATGATGGATAGCCAAGGGCTCATGAGGTCAGGATCTCCCGGTAGAGTTCTCCCAATTTTTCGGTCGTCTGAATTCTATTGTGATGCAGTTGCACGGAGGCGTGTCCCTCCTGTTCCAACAGGCGCCTGAGTCCGACGTCTTTGAGTAATCGCGTGATCTGATTGGCAAAATCAACCGGGGAATCTGCGATAAGAATGTTTTTTCCATCCACAGCCTCAATGCCTTCGCAGCCCGCATGCGTGGAGACAACAGCCTTGGCCATGGCCCAGGCCTCCAAGATCTTTGTGCGCATGCCGGAGCCTGTTCGCATGGGGTTTATGACAATTTTGCTTGCCGATAAGTAAGTGCGGACATCCAAAACATCGGATGCAAAAGTAATATTTTTATTGCCCCACATTTGGCGCAAAGACTCCGGAAGGCTCACGCCGACTACGGCCATCGAAAAGTCCGGATGGTCTTTTAAAATCAGAGGCAAAATCCGGCTGAAAAAATAAACAACGGCATCGCGGTTGGGGGCATTGGCAAAACTTCCCGCAAAACAGACGTCGAACGAAAACCGTTCTTCAAGCGGCACAGAAAAATAGTTCAGATCAATGCCGATTGGAATGATTTTTGTCAGGACAGAATTGCGCACAAGGGCGCTTAAGATTTTTTGATCGTGTTTTGAGAAAAAAACAATCGCGCGGAATCGATTGAGCGTCAAGCTTTCATCCAAAACGTTTTTGGCCAGACGAAGCAATGACGCCGGGTTTTTCGTTATCTTGAAGTCACGCCAGAAATACAATGGATAGATCTGGTGCATGGTCAAGATCGATGGAATGTCGAGTCCTTTGGGAAGAAACCGCGCCATAAAGGATGTTTCGCATTGAAGGATATCGTTGCCGTCCATTGCCTCTTTGATCCTTTGCGACATGGCGCGGCGATGCGTCCAGAGTTGGTCGTAGGAATCGACCTCAAGCGCACGGACATCGCAGGGTATATCGCAAGAAAGTTTAAGGCCGGCTGAATCCTTTTTGTCCGCAAAGCACACCAGGCGCACGCGGTGTTTGGCGGACAGCATTTGGAGATCGTTGAAGGTTTTGGACGCGCAACCGTGGGAGTCTCTGCGCGGCAAATAAGGCGTTACATAAAGAAGGTTCAAGGATCAATCCTGTTTTGCGTAAGTTGCCAGATGCGTTCCTGGAGCATGGAGCTGATTTTTTTCCAGTCGTGATGTTCTTTGACAAAATCATGGCCCTCTTGGCCAAGCGCATTGCTTAGGTTTGCATCGCCTAAAAGGGTTTCGATGCTTTTTGAAAAGTGTTCGCGCCCGGAGATCCAGACATTTTTCTTGTGCTCCAGAGCTAGGCCGCGGCAGCCCAAGGCTGTTGAGACAACTGGCAGCCCAGCTCCCAGATAATCCAGGAGCTTGATATTTGTTCCCGATCCCATCAGGACCGGATTGATCCCGATCTCCGCTGCTTTTAAAATAACTTCCAGTGTTTCTTCGTCCACCCTGCCTGTGCACGTGACGTTGCCTGGGAGTGTTTGTTTTCGGAAAGCTTTCTGGAGTTCGCCGACCAAAAGCAAGCGGCACATGCCGAGCGTTTTGGCAAGGGTGCCAACAATCCATTCTGCGGCCTCGATGTTAGGCGTGAAATAGCTGCCAATAAACAAAATAAGAGGGTTGTTTTCTTTAAACCCAAGTTTATTTTTTGCCTCTATTTTTTCTTTGGCTGTTGGTCGTTGGCAAATTTTGGTTCCGTTAGCTGCCAGAACAAACCGGGATTCTTGGAGACCATAGGCTGTTTTCATCTCTTCTTGTTGCTCTCCGGAACAAACAAAAATAGCATCGCTTTGTGCGCAGGCCTTGCCTTCAATCTCTTTGACGCGGCGCAAGATCAGGGCCTTGTAGGGATGCGAGCCCAAAATTTGATTTGCAAGGCTATATTCGCAGTTATGGGCGTCGTAGATCCAGATGACATTTTTTCGCTTGGGCACGCTGGCTATGGCCCAGGGGTGCGAAAAGATCACAATATCCGCGCCCGAGGTATTGATGGCCTGTATAAAAGAACGTGCGGTTGACATTCCGAAAACAAAAAAAAGATCGAAGGCGATTTTTCTGAAAATCAGTCTCTGGCAAACATGCCAGAGACGGGTGAGTTTAGGATAAGGGTAAAGAATTTCCCGTAGGTGTTTTTCAAGCATCTGTTCCTGAACTTTGCGGATGCTAGGATCAAGCCCGATATAAGTCGCCTCGAATCGTGCGGGGTCAAAAGAGCCAAACAGATTCCAAATTCTTTTTGGGCCTCCCCATCGGGGCGGAGTAAGTGGCGCTGCGTCGCAAATCAGGATTTTTATTTTTGAGCCCATTAAATGTCCAAGAGCGATTGGTAGGCTGCCGCAGTGTTTTCAGCCAGGCGGGCCTGAGTGAAATATAGCTCCACGCGTTTGCGGGCCTCTTGGCCCATTCTTTTGCGTTCATCAGGACTTTTTAGAAGACGGACAATAGCGTCTGCCAAACCTTTGGCATCTGCGGGCTCAACAAGAAGGCCGCATTCATTATCAAGAACGACCTCCGGGACGCCGCCAGTGCGGCAACCCAAAACCGGCTTGGCAAACGACATGGCCTCCAGGTAGATAAAACCGAAGGATTCGTAAAGCGATGGGGCGACAAAAAGGTCACAGGCCGAATAGGCGCGGTTCAGTTCCGCAGAGTTCAGGTGATCTAAGAAATGCACGCGGCCTAATAATTCTTTCGGGAATGTTTCGAGAATTTTTGTCTTAAAGGATTGGTGCGCGGCGCCGGTCACCGAAGATCCTTCGGGCGTTGCGAATGTGTCGCGGCCGATGATGGTGAATTGCGCCGTCGGACAAAGGCGTACGATATCCGGAATAGCCTTCAGGAGGATGTGAATGCCTTTTCTGGATTCAAGCCTGCCGACATATAAGACATTGGCGTTATTTTCTTGTTGTCGGTCTTCACCCTGCTGGATCAACAGCGGAAGCGGGATCCCGAGGGGAATGATGTCCAGGCGTTTTGGCTCCAGTCCCAGGTCTGAGAGCATTTTGTCGCGGTGATTTTGGGTTGAGCACAGCACAAGTTCGCTCGCAAGGATCGTCGCGTTTTCCAGCCAGCAACTCAGGCCATTGTCCATCGATCTCTTTGTGCCAGAATAGCGCAAGACCTCAGAGAAAGGCGTGTGGATGCGTGTGACCAGCGGCGTTTTTTTGCCAAGGCTGTAAACAAACGTTTCGGCAGCCAAATTGGGTCCTTCAACGATATCGAGAGCTTCGGATTGCATCAGGTTTCGGATTTTTCCAGCGACGCGCTGGCTGTATTCCAGGCGCAACCTGAATTCATTGAGCAAAAATTTACCGGGAAATAAAACCGGATGTTTGAGGCGGTGTACAAGGACACCCTGGTCCTGCGTGTCGTATTCTGCGCCCAGGCTTTGTGCGATCACATGAACACGATGGCCAAGCTTTGCCAGGCCGTGGGCCAAGTGGTGCGTGTATGTTCCGATGCCGCCCCAGGCTGTTTCAGGGGGATATTCTCTTGAGACAAGGCAGATGTTCAAACGGCGCCCCACAGAGGTCGTTGTCGGGGTCACAAGCTTGATATCGAGTTCTTGGCAGCATTGCAAGGTCTCTTCTTCTGAAAGCATGCCTCCTTCCGGTTCTGTGCACCTGGCGCAAATGGGGTACGATTCAAGATTGCCTTTCAGATGTGCGATCCTGAGTTGTCGTATTGGTTCGCCTTGCCAGATTTCATCTAAGGCTTGATACCGGATGTTTCCAATTTCAAGTTCCAAGTTGATGTCCCGGCAGCATGGTGTCAGGCGGCCATCGGATGTGATGTTTGGGGAACGCCAAAGAGCCCGGCAGGCTGTGCGCGATATGCGGTGGATCTTAGGCGAGCCTTTTTCATGCCGATCGGCTGGGATGAGGCCTAGTTTTCTGCAAACTTCCTGGTGGAGGTAAGCGGCCTTATCCGGCGTTGCGCTAATCAGCTGGCGCAAATATATGGCATCGCGGTCTGTGGCCAGCGGCCAGGTGGCTGTGATTTCAAAAGGGACTCCAGACTTTTCGGCTAAGGTGGTCTTCCAAGAGGACAAAAACCCCTTGGCCTCAAATCGATTTTGCGGCATCACAATGAAAATAAAGATCAGATTGGGCAAAACAAGGCCGCGTTCATTTCGTTTGCGGATCAATGTGGCGATGTTGGCTTGAGCCTTGACCAGCATCGTTGGCGGCACATTTTTTATTTTTGCGTAGGTGGCAGGCTTTGCGGCATCCAGGGATAAAAACAGACGCAGGAACATGTCTTTTTTGTTTTTGATTCGGTTCGCATAATCCAAAAAGATATCCGTGATTTCCTCGTCCATCAATGTCGCGTTGGTGTTCAGGACAAAGCCCCGGAAGAGATTGTGCTCGAGATTCTGGTTAAAAAGGAACTTGAGCATGTCTTTGAACTGAGGATGGAGCATGGATTCTCCGAGCCACAGAGGATCGAATGAGGAAATCTTGATGCGTTTTGCTTTCAGGTCTTCGATGATCTTTTTAAAGAGTTCAACCTCCATGAATTTTTTGGGCGTTTGCCCATGCATGGTCGGCTCGTACGCCTGGCGGCACATGATGCAGCGCTCGTTGCAGAAATCCGTCATTTCCACGAGTAGATGGATGTCTTCTAGGCAGGAGGCCTCCCTGCCGCGTTGGTCAAATCCTTGGATGATGGAGGAGTTATGGATTGTTTTCATGGCTATATCTTGAAATGGTTAGTCCAGTTTTTCTTCCATCGTTGAATTTTCTTTTTTCTCCGCTCCGGTCGATTTTTTCACGCCAACGGTCTTTTGATGGTCTCGGCAGCAGGCACAACTCGTCCGTCGGCTTCGCCAGCCTGCCTGCCGGCAGGCTGGGACGGACTCAAACAGTGCCGGCTGTCCAAACAAGCACCTTAATGTTTCGTTTTAGCGAAGTCCTTGTGAGCTTTAGCGAACAAGGAAACATTTCAGGTGTTAATACATTATGTTTCCACGTTTGGATGCCCTCGGTCAAGAAAACATGCTTTGGCTAAAATGACCAACCTTGATTCTAAATTCAAGGGTCATCCTGCGCGAGGCGAAGCCGAGCCGCAGGGCGACACGTCGCTTCGAAAAAAAACAAATTTAACGATGTGAACAAATGATTGGGACACATTAGTTCTATATATACTATTTTTTTGTGATCAGGGTGTTTTCTATCACCAAGAGGTCCAGGTCACATTTTAAAAACGTGTTCAAGGCATCTTCAGGGCTGTTGACAATAGGCTCGCCCTTTAAATTGAAGGACGTGTTGAGCAAAACAGGGACATTTGTTTTTTCGCCAAATTTTTTGATCAGTCGGTAGAAACGTGGATTTGTTCCTTCGTCAACCAGCTGCACACGGCTGGTGTTGTCGATGTGCGTGACCGCCGGGATCAGGTCCGGACACTTGACATCCACCGTGGCCAGCATGAATTCAAGCGGCGACTGATTTTTTTCTTTGCCTAAGTTGAAAAAATTTTCAGCCTGATCTGCCAGGACAGAAGGCGCAAAAGGTCTGAAGGGCTCGCGGAATTTGATTTTAATGTTCACGATGTCTTTGGTCTGTGGTTTGCGTGGGTCGGCCAAGATGGATCGGTTGCCCAAGGCTCGCGGCCCCCATTCGGCCCGGCCTTGAAACCAGCCAACAATTTTTTGCTCCAAAAGGGCGTTGCAAACCGTCTCCAAAAGTTCCTCTTCCTTGTCAAAGGTTTTGGCGTTGATCCGGTTGTCTCCAAGCAAAGGGGTAATATCCTGACGCGAAAAATGTTTTCCCCAATAAGCGTGTTTGAAGACAAACTGCCGTGGGTTTTGAAGAAGGCAGTGATGAACGAAAAGAGCAGCCCCCAGTGCGGCACCCGAGTCGCCGGCTGCCGGCTGGATAAAAACACGTTCAAAGGGAGTTTCTCGCAAAATTCGGCCGTTGGCCGAACAATTCAACGCCACCCCACCTGCCAGACACAGGTTTTTCGATTTCGTTTCTTGATAGAGCTGGCGGCAGATCTTCAGCAAAATTTCCTCGGTGACGTTTTGGATGCTGGCAGCGATGTCGGCATAATACTGATTATTGTTCAGTTCTTCCTCGTTGGGCGCGCAGGGGTCATCATAGAGACTTGTCTGTGTTGTGACGAAACGCCGGCCTCCATCCCTTGGTTTGCCGAAGAGGCGCTCGAAATGCCGATTGAAGCTCCTGCTGGGTGAATAAGGGAAGCTGAAATATTTCATATTCAGGCGAAAGCTTCCGTTGTCCGCCACACGGATCAATTCATGAATCCGATCCGTGTATTTCGGCTTTCCAAAGGCGGCCATACCCATGACTTTATATTCGCCATCATTGACCTCAAAGCCCAGAAAAGACGTGAAGGCAGAATACAAAAGCCCCAGGGAATGCGGGAAGCGAATTTCTCGGGTGATTGAAATATTATTGCTTTTGCCGAATCCGGTGGCGGTGGTCGTCCACTCCCCCACCCCGTCGCATGTCAAAAGTGCTGCCTCCGGAAACGGAGAACAGAATAAAGCGCTGGCGGCATGCGCCAGGTGGTGTGAGCAGAAGAGAATATTCTTTGGATCAAGTTGATCAAAAGCCCCCTGGATCTGACTTTTGATCCATAATTTTTTTGACATCCAGCCGATCACCACCTCTTCAAACAGCGAGCGTGAGCGTGGATAAGTTGCCAGAATGGTCTTCAAGATGCGTTCAAATTTCAAAAAAGGCTTTTCGTGAAACACCACATAATCGATATCAGACGGTCGCAAGGCCGCCGTCTGGAGGCAAAAACGGATCGCTTCTTTTGGAAAAGACGGATCGTGCTTGCGTCTTGTGAAACGCTCCTCTTCTGCTGCGGCAATCAATTCTCCGTTGACTAATAAGCAGGCCGCCGCGTCATGATAGTAACAGCTAATGCCGAGGATATTCATGATTGACGTTCCAAGAATGTTTTGATTTCTCCCGGAGGATTGCTTTTTCGCCACGCAGGACTTGAGTTTTTCATATCCAGCAGGTCGGTCACCCAGGGGACCCAAATTGCCAAAGGTAGAAATGCCACGTAATAAAAAACAATGATCACCAGGCGCGAGAGAGCGTTTGCGACCGAGCGTGCCGCTTTCGTCAATTTTTTGCCGAAAAGTCTGGGGTTAAAATAAGACATAGATCATGGGTGTTAAAGCCGCGCTCTGGGTGAACAACACGAGGAGTCCCAGCAGAAGAAAACCCAGGACAATGGGGATCATCCACCAAAGCCTGTTCTGCCAGCAGAAATCCAGGAGTTCTTTGATGGTGGACAAACGAGAGCCTAGTTTTTTAAAGAACGATTTCATGGGTGAAGCACTCTCCTTTTTATAGATAACAGTTGCTTGCGCAACTCGGACAACGCTTGCTTGTTGAGTGTCTGGCCTCAGGGTTTTTTCGGGCCATGACATTGAAAGGTTCGTTGAGGATATTGCCGATATACCCCTCCTTGAAGTTGCCGCAAGAATATGTGTCTGCCGTGGGTTCAACTAGAATTGCTTCTCCCTTTTGAAAAGCGCAGGAGCCTTTTCGTTGTCCGGTTTCAAGCCAGTGGATGAGAAAATCGGCATAAGTGGCTGGAATCAGCCGGCTCTGGCGCAACTGGTTGAATTTCATGACCAGGGCTTCTCGCTCTGCAGGTTGTAATTCAAACTGGTCGCGGGCTCCCCTGCTTTCAACCCCGATGTCTGAGACAGCTGCCAAAGTAAAATTAAGACCCAGTTTGAGGTGCTTAGCATACGCAAGCACTTCATCGATGGCGAAATAATTATGGTGACCGACTGTCATGTTGAGCCCTAAATCAAAAGACCTGTAGAGTCCCAGGAGCTCTTTTAAGTTTTTGATTGTTTGGTC
>JAZDLY010000028.1:0-3623 GCA_043801485.1 Candidatus Omnitrophota bacterium
TTTTTATCGTCCTCTTCGCGATACTCAGCGTCGATAATATCTTCTTCTTTGTCTTTCTTGCCTTCCGGTGCCTCTTGTCCTCCGGGCTCCGGCTTGGGACCGCCCTTGCCCGAGGCCTGTTCTTTCTGTTTGGCAGCGGCCTGTTTGTAGACTTCCTCGGCCAATTTGTGCGATGCCTTGACCAATTCATCTGAGGCCTTTTTGATGCGGTCGAGGTTCTTATCCTTAATAGCGCTCTTGAGGTCGTTGACCTTGACCTCGATTTCCGCGCGCTCGGCCTGACTGACTTTATCGCCAAAATCTTTGAGGGATTTCTCTGTCGCATAAACCAGTTGATCCGCCTGATTGACGACTTCCACCTGTTCTTTCTTCTTGGCATCATCGGCGGCAAACTTCTCGGCTTCTTTGACCATCTGTTCGATGTCTTCCTTGGAAAGTTTTTTAGGAGCTGTGATGCGGATCGACTGTTCTTTTCCCGTTCCAAGGTCTTTGGCTGCGACGTGCACGATGCCGTTGGCGTCGATGTCAAAGCTGACTTCAATCTGGGGAACGCCGCGCGGGGCCGCCGGAATCCCAACGAGATCAAAACGCCCTAGCTCGACGTTGCCCTCAGCCATCTGCCGTTCACCTTGGAGCACACGCACGGTCACGGCCGTCTGATTGTCTGCAGCGGTTGAAAAAATCTGCGACTTTCTACTCGGGATGGTCGTGTTGCGATCAATCAGACGTGTGCTCACACCACCCAGAGTCTCGATGCCCAGCGATAGCGGGGTCACATCCAAGAGCAACACATCTTTGACTTCGCCCTTGATGATGGCAGCCTGAATTGCGGCACCCATCGCCACGCATTCCATGGGGTCGATGCCGCGCTCGATTTTCTTGCCGAAATACTCCTCGACAAACTTCTGGACAATCGGCATCCTTGTCGGACCACCGACCATAATAATCTTATCAACACTCTTGGCTTCAAAACTCGCACCTTCTTTCTCAAACGCAGCCTTGGCATCCTTCATGGCCTGCTCCAATGGTCCACGGCAACGCTCGATGATCGGACCGACCAGCTCTTCGAGCTTTGCCCTGTTGATGGACATAGTCAAGTGCTTCGGTCCGGAAGCATCAGCTGTAATGAACGGCAGGTTGATGTCTGTCGTCAAAGTGCTGGACAACTCCACCTTGGCCTTCTCTGCGGCTTCCCGCAAACGCTGCATGGCCATCTTATCATTCTTCAAATCAATGCCGGTCTCGCGCTTGAATTCCTTGGCGATATGATCGATGAGCACATTGTCCATGTCCGTGCCGCCGAGTTGTGTGTCGCCGCTGGTGGCCATGACCTTGAAACCGCCTTCTTTCCACATCTCCATGATGGTCACATCCAGAGTTCCACCGCCGAAATCAAACACAAGAATCTTCAGTTCCTTGCCGGCTTTCTCTAAACCATAGGCCAGACACGCAGCCGTCGGCTCATTGATGATGCGCAAAACCTTCAGCCCTGCGATTTCCCCGGCGTCCTTTGTTGCGGTCCTCTGGTTATCGTCAAAATATGCAGGGCATGTGATAACCGCCTCTTCGACTTTATCGCCCAGATAGGCCTCCGCATCCTGTTTGATTTTTTGCAAGATAAACGCCGAAATTTGCTGGGGCGTATATTCTTTGCCGAAAACCTTGAAATGATGATCTGCGCCCATCTTGCGCTTGGCTGCCTGGATGGTTCCTTCGGCATTGATGGCCGCCTGACGCCTGGCCGGCTCGCCCACCAAGCGTTGACCATCTTTTGTGAAGGCGACAAAAGATGGAAAGGCCTTGCCTGATGCGACTCCGGCCCCTTCGGCCGAAGGAATAATGATCGGCCTGCCGCCTTCCATCACTGATGCCGCTGAATTGGATGTGCCTAAATCGATTCCGATGACTTTTGCCATGTTATTTGCCCTCCCCTGGACTCTTGTCGTTGATCTTCTTGGCCACACGCACTTTTGCTGTGCGCAACACGCGGCCGTTTATTTTATATCCCTTTTGCATAGCTTCCAGAACAATGCCATCTTCCTGATCCGGAGTTTCAGTCTGCATCAAAGCTTCGTGCTCATGCGGATCAAATTTTTTGCCCTCCGCGTCGATAGGCGCAACACCCCTTTTTTTCAAAAGTTCGTACAAATGTACAAGAATCATCTCAATGCCTTTCAGGAAGGCTTCGAAATTTTCCTGTTTCTTTTCAGCCGCTTCAACCGAACGCTCCAAGTCATCTAAGATGCCCAAGAGTTCGGCAATCAGGTCTTCGTTGGCAAACTTCACGAATTCCTGCTTATCACGCTCCAGGCGCTTGCGCAGGTTTTCAAAATCCGCCTGCTGGCGCAGCAGTCGGTCCCAATGCTCCTGGGCCTTCTGGGCCTCGGTCTGAAGCTTATCAAATTCTTCTTTTTTGAGGACGACCGTCTCTTCTTTTTTATGATCGTCCGCGGGATTTTTGTTCATCGCATTCCTCAAAAATGATCAAGGGTTTCTGTCAGCACATCGGCCACGTAATCCATAAACGGAATCACCTTATCGTAGGCCATGCGTTTTGGCCCGATCAATGCCAGGCGTCCGTCGCTCTGGCGGCTGGAACCATAGCGCGAGACCACCACAGAACAATGCTCCATCTGCGGGCAGGCACATTCCTTGCCGATGTAAACCCTCGTCTTGTCGGAAAAGTTGCTTGTGATGAGGTCTAAAAGCTTTTCTTTCCGTTCCAGAACCTCGAAAACCATATGGGCCATCTGAACATCCTGAAATTCCGGATGCTCCAGGATATACCTAAACCCCTTGAAGTAAACTTTCTGTTCGTCCTGGTCTAGAAAATAAACCACGCTGGCGTAATGCGTGACATCCGACATAAAGCTGGAGGTCTCCTCAAAGAGATCTTCACGCTCCTGCACCTTGATCTCGTAAATCTTATTGATGAATTCGATCTCTTGGGAGTTGAGATTTGTTTTCTTCATCAGGGCATTGATGTAATAACGGTAGCCGTCATCTGTCGGAACCCGGCCCGCGGACGTATGCGGATGATTCAGGTAGCCGGCTTCTTCAAGGTCTGAGAAAACGCTACGCAGGCTCGCTGTGCTCAAATCCTTTTTGCGCGCGCGGCGAAGAGCATCGGATGAGACCGGCATGGCTGTATTGAGATAGAGCTCAATGGTATTCAAGAGGATGTCTTTTCTTCTGGCTTCGTGATCTGTTTTACGGGGCATGGGGTTCCTCTGACCAAAAACCTAATGGTAACACACTTGTTTTTGTTGTCAACCTCGAAGCGTAAATCATCTTTCCTTGCGCCGCTTTTCGCGCGTCAATTTGGCCTTGTGTTTTTCAATCTGTCGCGTCAGGGCCAAAAACGAAGAATTCATAGCCGCCAGGGAATCAATGCCCTTTTCGCGGCAATGCAGCACAACCGTTGGCAAATACAGGCTCAAGGCGGCAAAACATTCGTCTTTGTGGGGATTTTTTTCTATCACGCCATGGAGAAACGTCAGGTCATCCGAGTACCTTTTTAGGTGCTGCCGGACTTTATCGATCCTCTGATCAAAATGTTGCTTGAGAATATCGTTTTCCTCCACATGCTTGAGCGTCAAAGTAGTCCTCATGCCCTGTTCTCC
>JAZDLY010000085.1:0-10577 GCA_043801485.1 Candidatus Omnitrophota bacterium
GATGGTCCCGACCAAACCCGCCCTTAATCCCGCGGCCGCAAGGATGCTGTGGACCAAATACGAAACGGTTGTCTTGCCATTTGTGCCGGTGATCCCGACACACCGGAGACGCTCGTAAGGATGACCGAAAAATCCTCCGGCAACCTGCATCAAGGCCTGCCGGGAATCTTTCACAAGGATGTGTGTTATTTTTGGTTCTCTCAGCGGGAAAAAAGCGCTGTCTTGAAGAATGATGGCGGCCGCGTTGCACATCAGGACATCCGGAATGTAGCGGTGCCCGTTTTGCTGACTTCCGGCCACAGCCACAAAAAGACCCCCGTCCTGGACCTGACGCGAATCGCTAACAACATCGCGGATCTCAACCTCCTCAGGGCCTGATCTCTGGACAATATCCAAACCCCTCAATAGTTCACTGAGCTTCATTGATTTGCCTGTATTTTAACACGTCTTCAGCCACAAGTTTAAACGCAGGGGCAGAAACCACGCCGCCGTAATAATACGGATGCGGCTCGTCGACAACAACAACAATCGCGATTTGCGGGTCATCCGCCGGCGCAAACCCGATGAACGAAGCAAAAAACTTGGAATGTGAATAAGTGCCGTTGGACTCAACTTTTTGGGCCGTGCCTGTCTTTCCCGCAAATTTAAAAAGTTGGGAGCGAGCAAGCTTCCCAGTCCCTGTTTCCACAACTGCCGTCAATATTTCTCTCATTTTTGCAGACGTTTCTTCGGACAAAACACGACGCAGTGCCTGCGGCTGGAAATGTTTGATTTCCTGCCCGTTTTTATCAACGATGGCTTTGATCACATAAGGTTGCATATAGACACCGCCGTTGGCAATGGTTGAAATCGTGCAGGCCAACTGCAACGCCGTAACACAGACTTCCTGTCCGATAGGCACAGCGCCGATAGACGTCTTAGACCATGTGGAAACAGGTTTCAACACACCCCCTACCTCTCCCGGCAGACCGACGGATGTCGACTCTCCTATACCAAACAGATGCGCATATTTGTAGACCGTCGCGGCCCCCATCTTCTGGGCAATTTTAGTTGTCCCGATATTGCTGGACTGAGTGATCACTTCTTTGAACGTCAACAAGCCGTAAGGGTGAACATCGTGAAGGGTGTGGTTGGCCACGCGGTATTCGCCGTTTTCACAAAAAATTTTATCGTCAAGCTTAAAGCCGCCCTCATCAAGCGCGGCCGTGGCAGTCACGACTTTAAACACAGAGCCCGGCTCGAAATAATCCGTGACGGCCCTGTTGCGTCTAGCCTCGGCAACGGCTCCGGAAGGATTGTTGAGATCATACGTGGGCCTGTTGGCCATGGCTAAGATTTCGCCGGTTTTAACATCCATGACAACGATCTTAGCACCTTTGGCTTTATATTTTTCGAAGATCTTATCAAGCTCACGTTCGGCAATATACTGGATGACCTGATCAATGGTCAGGACCAGCGAAACGCCGTCCACCGGCGGCTGCAGGACATCCGTCAACGCCAGGTCCCTGCGCTTGGCATCCCGCAGCACGTAGGTCCAGCCCGGCATGCCTTTGAGGTCCTTGTCGTAAAATAATTCCAAACCATCCAAGCCCACATTGTCCATTCCGGCAAAACCGATGAGCTGGCTTGCCAGAGACGCGTTCGGATAAGAACGACGGCTTTCTTTGATGAAAAAAAGACCGTCCAAATCCCAGGCCTTTATCTCTTGCATCTGCGGCCAATCAAGCTTGCGCACCAGCCACACAAACTGTTTTTTGCGCGCCAGACGCTCGAGGACAAAATCCTGATCCAGCCCCAAAAGTTCATTGAGACGTTTGGCCACATCCTCTTTATCTTTGACTCGCGGCGGCACCGCATACAGAGAAAAAGCCGAAACATTAAGCGTCAACGACTTCATGTTCCGGTCGTAGATACTACCCCGCTGAGGAGGAAGCTCGATGTAATAGGTGTGCTGTTTGGCCGCCAGGCCCAAAAGGAAGGAAGAACGGAAAAAACCCAAAAAGACGAGCCTGATAAAAAAAATAAAAAGGATCCCCAGGAACAAACTTAAGACGACCGCAAGCCGGAGAGGTTTAATGTGAACGTGCACTTAAGGTGGTGAAAAGATTTTGGTTTCTTGACGAGGAGACCAGATTATTTAACTGGTTTTGCTTCGACTTGTTTGTCGGCAAACAACGACAACAACGCCAAGCGCTTGAGCCCCGCGCCGAAACCTTTTGGAGCGGCTGATTGAGGTGACTGTGTCGGAGCGTTTTGGGACGGCTCCAGCTTGACCAAACGGTACGCCCGAGGCATCTCGAAACCGTCCTTATCCGACAAAAGGCCCTTATCCAAATTCAACGGCGACTCTAAGCTAGAAACAGTATAAGTCAAAGATGTATGACGGTCAAGATACTGTTCCAGCACCTTCTGAGCCAAAGTGATCCTATAGCCCATTTTCACAATCTCGGTCTGCTCAAAGACATACATCAGAGAAAACACTGTTCCCAAGGCCGTATACAGAATAGAGCGGGATGTCCTCATTTGACCCTTTCGATCACCCTCATCTTGGCGCTGCGACTGCGCGGGTTTTCCCGCATTTCCTCAAAGCAGGGCCTGAGCACTTTTTTGAAGATCAAGCGGAATCTGGACGTACCGCACAACTGACGAAAGTTGTCTTTGACGATTTTATCCTCAAGAGAATGGAAAGAAATAACGCAGATGCGCCCGCCTTTGTTCAAAAATAAGGCCGCCTTCTTCAAGCCTTCATCGAGCGCCTCCAGCTCACGGTTGACGGCAATCCGCAGGGCCTGGAATGTCCGTGTCGCCGGATGGATCCTCTGGAATCTTGATTTATAAGGCATGGCGGATAGAACAATCTCTGCCAGCTGGGTGGTTGAAGAAATCGGCTGGCGGCTTCTGGAGCGCACAATTCGCTGAGCAATCCTGCGCGAAAAACGCTCTTGGCCAAAACGCCACAGCATCGATGCGATTTCTCCTTCGGTGAGCGTGTTGAGGAGGTCATAGGCCGAAATAAAACTCTCGCGATCCATGCGCATGTCCAGCGGTCCCTCCGAGCGAAAACTGAATCCCCTCGAAGCGGTATCCAGCTGCACCGAAGAAACCCCCAGGTCAAATAAAAAAGCATCCACACCGTCAACATCGTGGATGCTCAAAACATGATCCAGATTCCTGAAATCTCCGTGCACAAAACAGCAATGTGCCCGGTCTTCTTTCAGGCGGTCTTGGGCCAGCGCGAGGACTTCCTGGTCCCGGTCCATGGCCAGAAGCTTTCCGCGCGGGATGATTTTTTTCACAAGGGCTTCGGCGTGTCCCCCCAAACCGACCGTGCAATCCATGACCACATCGCCGTTTTTGATCTTCAAATATGTCAGGACCTCTGCGAGCATGACAGGCTTATGGGGCCATGTCGCTGTTGCGGCTGATTGTTCTTTGGTATCCATAAAGGCTTCCTCTAAGGCAGCTTCGACATCCGAGCAATGGATGGTGGCTAATGGTTCGGCCATAGGTTTTTTTAAAAAAACAGTTTTAGGATCCGCGAAACAGACATGAAGCGCGGATTCAGGATCACAACGCCGGAACGCCAACCCATGAAATCCGCGGCACCCGACCAAACGACTTTTCCCAACAACTTCAGCGGTCCGAAGCCATCGGGAATATCCAGGGCAATTTCAAAAATCGTGCCCGGCTGAATTTCCTGGGGCAAAGCCATCCCCATACCGGAACCACTCAAATCCTTCACCGATGCCTCAAGGCGCTCTCCGGTATTGACGTTCTTGACATGCGCCCGGACATCATAGAGAGGATTGCGGAAAAAAATACGATGATCGGATTTGATGACGTTGTACTTCTCTAAAGCCACCGCAGTTTCAGTTTTCATGATCTTCTCCTCCTACAAATTCTCCATCAGTTTCTCTGCCGTCTCCTCAAAAGACTCCAGATTGCTCTTGTAGAATTCCTTCCACTGGTCTTTAGCCCAGATTTCAATCCGATTGGACACGCCGATGATGACGACATCTCGTTTGATGGCCGCAAAATCTTTCAGATACGCCGGGACCAAAATTCGCCCCTGTTTGTCGGGAACTATCTCAACTGCTCCTGAAAAATAAAGGCGGTTGAATTTACGCGAATCCTGCTTGGTAAACGGCATGTTTCTGAATTTCTGTTCGACCGCACGCCACTCTTCTTCGCTAAACATAAACAGGCACTTGTCCAGGCCTCGTGTAATATAAAACTTTTCGACAAAATTCGCCTTGGCGGTCTCGCGAATTTTTGACGGCAGGATCAGACGCCCTTTATTGTCTATGGAGTGTTCGTATTCGCCGTAAAACATTGAGCACCTTTATGTGCGCCGAAGGCGCATCCAGTGAAATCCCTGCCTGCCGGCAGGCAGGCAACGAGCCTTCCTTGATGTTTTTCTCAGGGGGCGAAGTTGGATCAACACCTCTAAAACATTTATTCAGTGGAATCCAACTCAAGCCGGAGGCGCAGTTGGATAAGTTCCTCTACTCATGCGACGTGGGAGATTTTCCACTTTACTCCACTTTGCTCCACACGTAACCAAAGTATAGAAAAATTCCCCTCTTTTGTCAAGCACTATTAAAAGTTTTTTTTAAAAAACATGCTGCGGCACAAGATGTTGTGTCAATGAGGCCTTTGCGGAGGAACCTGTGGGGGGGGGATGTGTGATTCTAGCGGCTTAAAATTCGTTGCGCAGAGAGAATATCTTTTTTAATGTGGGCCGCAAGCGCCTGGCGCGAAGCAAACTTGCGGTCAGAATGCAGACGTTTGATAAAACGGACTTCCATTGTTTTTTTGTAAAGCTTCTTTGCCAGACCAAAACAATACACCTCGATGCCGCGCTTTTTCCGTCGAGGATGAAAAGTCGGCTTCGTGCCGACATACGTCACGCTGCCAAAAAGCCTTCCCTGGCAGAAGGCCTGTGTGGCATAAACACCGTCGGGAGGAAAAACTTCGTGGTGGGGCCGAAGGTTAGCAGTGGGAAAACCGAGTGTTCGGCCGCGGCCTTCGCCGCGCGCAATTTGGCCCATCAGGGTTACCGGACGGCCCAAAAACTTTTTTGCGGCTGCTAGATTTCCCTCTTGGATCAAGCGACGGATCAACGTGCTGCTGACGACTCTTCCGGTAATCTTCAAAGGGCCAAGCACATGGCATTCAAAATGGTATTTTTGAGACAGCTTTTTCAAAAGAGTCTTGTCCCCTCGACCGCCGCGGCCAAACACAAAGTCCTGACCGATATAAAGAGAGTCCATCCCGATTTTTTCCATCAGGATCGAACGGACAAAAAATTCCGCCGGCAGCGACGCAAAGCGGCGCGTGAAATCAAAAACATAACAAATGTCGATGCCGGTCTGGGCCAGCAAAACCAAACGGTGCTCTAAAGACGTCAGGTGGGGAATTTTCTGATCTGGCGTGACAACGTGGGACGGATGCATGATGAAGGTCACAACCGCGCTTTTGATGCGGCGCCTTCTGGCTTCGGCCACCACATTTTTTAAAACCAGCTGATGGCCGCGGTGGACACCGTCAAAAACGCCAACCGCCACAACTTTGGACCCCTGAGGTCCTTTAGGAAGATTTCCAATCCCGAAGATGAGTTTCACCGACGTCCTCCAAACGGATCGCATCCGCAATATGAAAAGGCCCTAGGGAAATCCTCCGGATACGGGAAATAGAACCTCCGACATCAAGCTCTTCGCCGATCTCCTCTCCCAGGCGACGGATATATGTCCCCTTGGAGCACTTGACATAGAAATCGATTTCCGGAAGTGCCAGGCGCGTAATCTTCAGGTCATAGATCTTGATAGGGCGGGCCTCCCGTTTGACTTCAATGCCGCGCCGGGCCAGATCATAAAGACGCCTGCCATGGTACTTGATGGCAGAGACCATCGGCGGAACCTGGGCGCGAGCTCCCACAAACATCTCAAATGTTTTTTTGACTTGCTGGGCGCTAAGATCTCCGAGGGTTTTTTCCGAAAGGATCTTGCCCTGAGAATCCCCCGTAGAGGTCACGATCCCGAGCCTCAGCGTCGCCTCATATTCTTTATCAAAGTGAACAAACTCGGAGAACAACTTCGTCGCTTTACCGACCAACACCACAAGCACCCCGGTCGCCACCGGATCCAGCGTCCCGCTGTGGCCAACTCTTCTGGTCTTAAGCTTCCGGCGCACGCAATCCACAACATCATGCGATGTCATTCCCTGCGGCTTATCGATAATGAGGATCCCTTCTTTCATGTCAGCCTTTCTTTTGTTTCGTCGACAACAGAACGAATGGCGCCTTTCAGCGTGGTTTTGAGTGTGCAACCGCTGGCCATGGCATGGCCGCCGCCGCCGAACACCGATGCAATTTTGTTCACATCCGCCTGCCCCCGGGAACGCAGGTTGACGCGGACTTCTTTGCCGGGTTGTGTTTCCTTAAAAAGCAAAGCTACTTCCACGCCTTTGATGGAGCGCGCAAAGCTCAGGACATGATCGGTCTCCTGGGCCAAGGCCGGAATCTTACGGATGAGAACATGCGGAATCGATAACCACGCCACCTTCCCCTTGCGGTCTGTCTTGAGGGTTGCGATGATCTGGCCAAAGGCCTTGATGGTTTCAAGGTCCAGGGACTCGTGCACCTGACGGTGCACGCCATACACATCCAAACCATGGCTCAACAGATCGGCAGCCACCCGATGCGTTTCGGCAGAGGTGGACGCATATTTGAACGAACCCGTATCCACCATGATCCCTGTGTACAAAAGAATTGCGTCTTGTTTTGTGATGCTGACCCCAAGGGCTTTGAATAATTCATAAACCATCTCACAAGCACAGGAGGCCTTCGGCTGGACCCAATTGATGTCGCCAAAACGCGTGTTGCTGATGTGGTGATCGATATTGATGATGGGCTTATTTTCTTTAAGGATCTTTGCTGCCTTGCCGACACGGGACACATCAGAACAATCGACAAAAACAGCCACATCATAATCCAGGGGCAGCAAAGAATGCCGCACCCGACGAATATCGGGCAAAAACAGGTATTCTGGCACAGGCTCGTCTTCGTTGACGACAACGGCCTTCTTCCCCAAGCGCCGCAAAAGGCGTGCCATGGCCAGCTCTGAGCCCAGCGCGTCTCCCTCCAGGTGGATGTGGGACAAAACGAGATATCGCCTATTTTCTTTTTTTCGAAGAACGTCGAGGAGTTTTTTTGGTGGCGCGTTTGATCTCATTGGTTTTTTTCCTTTCGTCCTGTTCTTTTTTGATAGCCTCCAGCTGCTCTTCGATCCTGATGCTGTATTCTGACGAGCGATCTGTGCGAAACACGATCTCCGGGACAAAACGCAACTGCAGCCGTTCCCCCAGAAGGCGCCGGATAAAACCGTTGGCCCTGGCAAGCCCTACCTCCGTATCCGACCAATCCTGCGGATTGCCGTAGACGCTATAAAAAATTTTCGCAAATTTTAAATCAGGGCTCATGAAGACGTTGGTCACCGTCACAAACCCCAGCCGAGGATCGCGCACGTCGTTTTGAAGAATCACGCTCACCTCACGCCTAATCTCTTCGGCCACTTTATCGATTCTTTTCATGCAATCAACTCCATTTCGTAATCCAGAAGGCTTGCAGCGTGATAGGCCTCGACATATGCCCTCATGCGGTCTAAGGCCGAATTCACAACGGGTTTGCTGACACCGACGTGAACAAAAGCTAGGACCGCCTTCTGCCACTGGTCCTGTGCATCCACCTCCGCAACGGAAACATTGAACGCCGCCGCCATTCTGGACTTTAAGCCCGACACAACCCTGCGCTTCTCTTTCAAAGAATTGCTGACGGGGATGTGCAGGGCTACGGTTAAAACTCCGATCACCATGCTCTTTGAGCGATTTTTTGTGCCAGCCTTAGCTCTTCTTCTTTACTTGTGATTTTTCCGTCAATCTTAGCATAGAGCAACTCCTGCAATATATTTTTATACCGCGGCCCGGGCGGAATTCCGAAATTCCGAAGGTCCTCACCCCGCACCCCAAGACGATGGCCGTGATGTTTTAAGAAAAAATCTTCGATCCGCTGGCGCGCCCAACGACTTCTCGAAAGCACCGCAATGGCAAGAATCGTTTCGTAGCTCAAAGATTCCAGACATCGATACACGGAACTTGGCTTACATTTCTTTTGGGCAAGATGACGGTTGATTTTTTCGAAATGTGTTTTGAGCGCAAGGATCCTTGAACTCTCGCTCTTGTGAAAAGCAAAATCGCCGATCGCGCGCCGCAAATCTTTGAGCCCAAGCGGGAAGAAAAACAACGACAAATAGACGGTGTAGGACTCCAGGTGCCTTTTGGGAGTCATCTGCGCCTGAAACCAGGCGATCCTCTGCCGGGCCGCCTCAAAAAGCGCAGGCCAATTTTTCTGAAACCGCAACGGAGCGATCGCAGTAAAACCGCAGAGCTCGTGCAGCCGCTTCAGGGCCTTAAGTGGCGCGGGCTCCTTAAAGATCAGGAGCAATTCGTCCCTCAAGCGATGCTTCTGGACGCTCTGGAGCATCTTGCGCTCCACGGCTCGGCGGATCCAATCCAGCGTGTCTTTCTCGATTTTAAAATTCAGGCGCTGCTCAAAACGCACGGCCCGAACAATACGGGTCGGGTCATCGATAAAACTCAAAGGGTGCAGGGCGCGCACGCGCTTAGCCTTTAGGTCTTTTTGGCCGCCGTAAAAATCGATCAGTTCGCCGAAGTAAGCCCTGTTGATGCGGACCGCCATCGCGTTGATCGTGAAATCCCGGCGAAAAAGATCATCCTTGATGGTCCCCTGGAAGACGGTCGGCAGCGCCGCCGGTTTCTCGTAAATTTCTTTACGGGCCGAGGCGATGTCGGCCTTAACACCCGGCACGCCCAATAACGTCGCGGTGCCGAAACGACGATGCGCAATCAACCGCGCGCCAAAATGACGGCCGCATTCGACGGCAAAGGCAATCCCGTCGCCTTCAACCACCAAATCCACATCCAGGTGATCGGCCTCCAGGAGGAGATCGCGCACAAAACCGCCAACCGCATAAACCGGCAAACCCTTCTGATCGGCAAGCTGCGCCGCCAGATGAATAAAATCCGCAATCGGACCAAAGAGAAGTTTAATTTTTTTCACCAGCATGCTATCCCCTCGGGTGGTACATCTTATGAATGGTCTTGAGTCGATTCTGATTGACGTGGGTATAAATCTGCGTTGTCGAAATATTGGCATGCCCCAACATCTCCTGGACACTGCGCAAATCAGCCCCTCGCTCCAGGAGGTGTGTGGCAAACGAATGCCGCAGGATGTGCGGATGGATCTCTTTGTGGATGTGCGCCTTCTTGGCATACGCCTTGACCAGCTTCCAGAGCGAAATCCGCGAAATCCTCTTTCCCGAACGATTCAAAAAAAGTTCAACGACATTTTCGGCTTTGGCCTGTTGGGACCTGACCTTTTCCAAATAACGCGTCAAGGCGACAATCGCCTTCTGACCAAGAGGAATAATGCGTTCTTTTCTCCCCTTGCCCACGCAGCGCACAAAACCAACCTCGCGATTCACATCGCTTAATTTTAAATAGGAAACTTCCGAAACTCGCATGCCGGTCGCATACATGATTTCTAAAATCGCCCGATCTCGGATCCCTTGCGAGACATTGAGATCAGGTGCCTCAACGAGCTTTTCGGCATCCTGAAAACTCAAGACATCGGGAATCCGCTTCCAAAGTTTGGGCGTATCAATATAACTAGAGACGTCTGCTTTGATCAACCGTTCGCGGGCCAGGAAACGATAAAACATCCTCAGGGAAGCCAGACTGCGGGCAATGCTGTTGACCGAAAGCCCCTTGTCTTTTTCGTGAAGCATGAAATCACGGATGTCGTCCCGCGAGGACGCCGCGACGTTCTTTTTGGCAACCGCCTCTAAAAACTTCAAGTAGCTGGCCAGATCCCGCCGATACGAAATGATGGTATTCCTGGCGAGCCCCCGCTCGACGTTTAAGTAGTCTAAGAAAATATCAACATATTGATCCATGCTTCTAGATGTTCGGAAATTCTTCGCCGATTGTTGTCTGAGGGCCGTGGCCGGGATAAACCACGGTGGTCTTGTCCAAAGCCGACAATTTTTTGAGCGAGGCAACCATAAAGACGTAACTGCCGTGCGGCAGATCTGTGCGGCCCATCCCGTTCTTGAACAGCGTGTCTCCGGAAAACAAAACACCGTCTGCAAACAAACAAATGCCCCCGGGAGTATGTCCTGGCGTATTCAGGACCCGGAAATGCAATTCATCCAATTCAACAACATCGCCCTCTTTCAAGATTCGCTGGGGCACAATCGGCACAAAAGTGCCAAAAAACGACGTCATCTCATTTATTTCCGGGTCCTGGATAAAAGGCGCATCTTTGGCATGAATATAAACCGGCAGCCCCAAATCAGCGGCTGCCTTGAAATGATCAATGTGCCCGTGGGTAAGGACAGCGAACCGGACCGTCAACTTCTGCTTGGACAAAAAATCCTTGATGCGTTTACCCTCATCCCCGGGATCGATGATAAACGCATTTGCCTTATCGGAGACAACGA